>NZ_JBRREK010000002.1:0-165081 GCF_056760235.1 Stenotrophomonas sp. STEN018 | reverse complement strand
TAGCCGATGCCAGGAACAGTTGGAACTGCTACCCGGAGCCGACCGGTGAATTGCTGATGTTGCTGCCGACAGAAGAATGGCCAGCCAACCCGCACACTGCCGCCTAACTCTTAGTAGACCGCCTAAAAGCGGTGTAAAACCGAGTATGCCGACTTCCGCTTCGGTTTTAAACCGGAAAATTCTCACAGAGAAACAACGACTTACGAGATTCTCCAGCCCGTATCGCCATATCAAACTCCAAGCTTATTGCCGTTTGGAAGCAGTGATATGGAATACACCCCTGTCTCAGCAGGCGTAAAAGCAGCTAAACCGCAACGATTGCTGGATCGGGTCAGGGAACATATCCGGGTCCGGCACTACAGCTTGCGAACCGAGCAGGCGTATGTGGGCTGGATCCGACGCTTCATCCTTGCCAACGGCAAGCGCCATCCGCAGGAGCTTGGTGCTGCTGAAGTGGGAGACTTCCTTACCCGACTCGCGACGGTGAAAAACGTGTCGGCTTCTACCCAGAACCAGGCGTTGTCGGCGTTGCTGTTTCTCTATCGCGTGGTGCTGGGCATGGAACTGCCGCGCCTGGATCAGGTGGTGCGTGCCAAGCGGCCGCGTGGTCTTCCGGTTGTTTTGTCACAGGAGGAGGTTGCGCGATTGCTGCAGGCCATTCCTGAGGGTCAGACGGCCATGATGGCCCAACTGCTGTACGGCACCGGAATGCGCGTGATGGAGTGTGTTCGGCTTCGTATCAAGGACGTGGATTTCGGGCGCAACGAGATCTGTGTGCGTAGTGGCAAGGGCAACAAGGATCGACGTGTGCCGCTGCCCATCTCGCTCTGTGAGCGACTGCTGCGGCAGCGCGAGCGGGCGCTGCTGACACACCGCGCGGATCTCGACGAAGGAAGGGGCCGGGTACAGTTGCCCTATGCGTTGGCACGCAAGTATCCGAATGCAAACGCAGAGCCGGGTTGGCAGTACCTGTTCCCTTCTGCGCGGCTGTCCACCGATCCGCGAACCAGGGCAATCGGGCGGCATCACGTCAGCGAAGAGCCGCTGCAGCATGCGGTGAAATCTGCGCGGGCCCTTGCAGGCATCGCAAAGCCCGCAACCTGCCACTCCTTGCGTCACTCCTTTGCGACGCACCTATTGGAAACCGGTCACGACATCCGCACTGTGCAGGAGCTACTGGGGCACAAGGATGTCGCTACCACCCAGATCTATACGCACGTGCTTGGGCGGGGCGCAGGAGGTCTGCTCAGCCCTTTGGACCGGCTACCGGGAGTGTTGCCACTCCCGGTGTGATGGCAGAAATCAGCCGTCCAGCAGCGCCTTGTCGCGCACGGCACCCTTGTCGGCGCTGGTGGCGAGCAGGGCGTATGCCTTCAACGCCGTGGTGACCTTGCGTGGGCGTGCTTCGGCCGGCTTCCAGCCCTTGCCATCCTGTTCGCTGCGACGACGTGCGAGTTCCGCATCGTCCACCAGCAGGTTGATGCCACGCTGCGGGATGTCGATCAGGATGCGGTCGCCGTCGCGGACCAGGCCGATGGTGCCGCCTGCGGCGGCTTCCGGGGAGCAGTGGCCGATGCTCAGGCCAGACGTGCCACCGGAGAAGCGGCCGTCGGTGAGCAGGGCGCAGGCCTTGCCCATGCCCTTGGATTTCAGGTAGCTGGTTGGGTACAGCATTTCCTGCATGCCCGGGCCGCCCTTGGGGCCTTCGTAGCGGATGACCACCACGTCGCCGGCCTGCACTTCATTGCCGAGAATGCCCTTTACTGCGGCGTCCTGGCTTTCGTAGACGCGGGCGTTACCTTCGAATACGTGGATGGATTCGTCCACACCGGCGGTCTTCACCACGCAGCCATCGGCGGCGAGGTTGCCGTACAGCACGGCCAAGCCGCCTTCGCTGGAGAATGCATGGGCCACGTCGCGGATGCAGCCTTCGGCACGGTCAACGTCCAGCGAGGGCCAACGCGTGGACTGGCTGAAAGCCACCTGCGTCGGAATACCGGCGGGGCCTGCCTTGTAGAACTGGTGAACGGCCTGATCCAGCGTCTGGGTGACATCCCACTTTGCGATTGCGTCACCCAAGCTGCGACTGTGCACGGTGGAGGCATCGGTATGCAGCAGGCCGCCGCGTGCCAACTCGCCGAGGATGGCCATGATGCCGCCAGCGCGGTGCACGTCTTCGATGTGGTACTTCTGCGTGTTCGGTGCCACTTTGCACAGCTGCGGCACGCGCCGTGACAGGCGGTCGATATCGCGCTGGTCGAAGGCCACTTCGGCCTCCTGTGCGGCGGCCAGCAGATGCAGGATGGTGTTGGTGGAACCGCCCATGGCGATATCCAGCGTCATCGCGTTCTCGAAGGCTTCGAAGGTGGCGATGCCGCGTGGCAACACGCTGGCTTCTTCGCCGCCGTACCAGCGATGGCAGAGCTCGACGATCAAACGGCCAGCGCGCTTGAACAGGGCTTCGCGGTCGCTGTGTGTGGCCACTACGGTGCCGTTGCCCGGCAGCGACAGGCCCAGGGCTTCGGTCAGGCAGTTCATCGAGTTGGCGGTGAACATGCCTGAGCACGAGCCGCAGGTGGGGCAGGCGCTACGCTCGATCACCGCGACCTCTTCGTCGCTGATCTTGTCATCGCCAGCGGCAACCATCGCATCGATCAGGTCGAGCTTGTGGTCGGCCAGCTTGGTCTTGCCGGCTTCCATCGGGCCGCCGGAGACGAATACGGCGGGGATGTTCAGGCGCAACGCAGCCATCAACATGCCCGGAGTGATCTTGTCGCAGTTGGAAATGCACACCAGCGCATCAGCGCAGTGGGCATTGGCCATGTACTCGACCGAGTCGGCGATGATCTCGCGGCTGGGCAACGAGTACAGCATGCCGTCGTGGCCCATCGCGATGCCGTCATCGACGGCGATGGTGTTGAATTCCTTGGCCACGCCGCCGGCTGCTTCAATCTCGCGCGCCACGAGCTGGCCAAGGTCCTTCAGGTGCACGTGGCCGGGCACGAACTGGGTGAAGGAGTTGACCACTGCGACGATCGGCTTGTGGAAGTCACCATCGGTCATGCCGGTGGCACGCCACAGGGCGCGGGCGCCAGCCATGTTGCGGCCGGCGGTGGAGGTTTTAGAGCGGTAATCAGGCATGGCGAGCGAGCGGGGCGGTCGTGCAGAAGTGCAGTGCGATTGATTCTGCATGAAGTTCCCGGTTGCAGCTGCAACCATTGGTTTGCGGTGGTTTGAGGGTGGAATGGGGCGGTTGGTTGGGGCTGGAGGTTGCTCGGTCTGGTTGGTGGAAGGGCCGGAGCGAAGCGAAGCCAAAAGTCAAAGCCAAAGCCAAAGCCAAAGCCAAAGCCAAAGCCAAAAGCACCCCTCCCCAACCCTCCCCTGCGCTGCGCGCAAGGGAGGGGGCGGTTTGCTGCGCTCGTTCAGACCGCGCGGGAGCCGCCTTTACCCCCTCCCTTGCGCGCAGCGCAGGGGAGGGTTGGGGAGGGGTGCTCTGGATTTTGATCTTCCAACGCACCAACAGCGCCCACGCGCTGAATAGCAACGCAAGCACAGAAATACCGAAACCCCAGCCACCCCAAGCCTTTACAAGCACCAGCTGAAATCCGATTCAGTTTCAAGAGTTTTCCGGTTTCCGTCTTGCAGGCTTCATCGGGCATTATTGGGAATCAAATTGACGGGGAACCGACCATGAAGCGATCCAAGGCCACCGCGCTGGTGCTGATGAGCGCCGTGCCGCTGCTGCTCACCGCCTGCCAGAAGGAAGAGTCCGTGCAGACGAAGGAGGGGCTGTACACCTCGGTGGAAGCCTGCAGCGAAGCGACCGGCGATCCGTCCAGCTGCCGCGAGGCGTTTGCCACCGCGCAGAAGCAATCCGCCGATGCCGCGCCCAAGTACGCCAGCAAGGAAGAGTGCGCCAAGGAATACCCGGCCGAGCAATGCGTGCAGCAGCAGACCAGCGCCGGCACTTCGTTCATCGGCCCGATGATGATGGGCTTCTTCATGTCGCAGATGCTCAACGGCAGCCGCGGTGCCGTGGCCGCACCACCAGCATCGCAGCCAGCGTTCAAGGACAATGCCAACGGTTGGGCAAAGCCGGCCGCACCGGGCGGTAGCGGTGGTTTGAACACTGGCAGCGGTATTGGTGCAGGCAAGGCCGGCCTGGCCCCGGTCAACGCCACTCCCAATCGCGCCGTAACTGCCAGTCGTGGTGGTTTCGGTTCGAGTAGCGGCGGCCGCAGCAGCGTCGGCGGTTGATGCAGTGAAGCGCGTTGCAATCGCCGAACGCGGCAACTGGAAGGCCCGTGCCGCAGAAGCGGGCTTCCGATTCCACACCATTGACGGTGCGCCGTATTGGGATGAAAGCGCGTACTACGCTTTCACTCTGCGCCAGATCGAAAACGATATCGAAGATCCCAGCGCCGAGCTGCATGCGATGGCGATGGATCTGGTTGGCGAGGTGGTGGGTAGCGATGCGCTGATGGCGCAGCTGGCCATCCCTGAGCCGTTCCGCGATTGGATCGCCGAGAGCTGGCGCCGGCGTGATCCGCATCTGTACGGTCGTCTGGATTTCGCCTACGACGGCAATGGCCCGGCCAAACTATACGAACTGAATTACGACACGCCGACGTCGTTGTACGAGGCGTCGTTCTTCCAATGGCAGTGGTTGGAAGACCAGCGCAACCGTGGCGCATTGCCGCAGCAGGCCGATCAGTTCAACTCCATCCACGAGACCTTGGTCGAGCGCTTTGCCGAGTTGACCTCACGCCTGCCGCCGCCGCTGTATTTCAGTGCGGTTGGGGAGTCCGAGGAAGATCAGGGCACAGTGGCCTATCTGCGTGATTGCGCGGCACAGGCCGGGCTGCACGCGGCGGCGATTGCCATCGAAGATATTGGTTTGTCGGCCGATGGTCGCTTCACCGATCTGGATGACGTGGTAATCGGCAGCCTGTTCAAGCTGTACCCGCTGGAAGACCTGATGCGCGAAGAGTTCGGTGCAGCCTTGCCGCGTTCGGGCGTGCAGCTGCTGGAGCCAGCGTGGAAGGCGGTGCTGAGCAACAAGGGCATCCTGCCGTTGTTGTGGGATCGCCATCGTGGCCACCCGAATCTGCTGGAGTCCTATTTCGACGATGGCAGTGCCTTGCCGGCCGGCTGGGTGCGCAAGCCACTGCATTCACGCGAAGGTGCCAATGTTGCCATGCACATGAGCGACGGTAGCTGGCAGGAGAGCGAGGGGCCGTACAACGGGCCGAGCATCCGCCAGGCGTTCCATGCCTTGCCGGTGTTTGATGGCAACTATCCGTTGGTTGGCAGTTGGGTGGTGGGTGACCGCGCCTGTGGTATTGGCATCCGCGAAGACAATAGCCGCATCACCCGTGACAGCGCCCGATTCCTGCCGCACGCCATCATCGATGATGCACCGCAGGGCACGACGCGGATCTATCTGTAAGCGGTTGTGTTTTTGTAGGAGCGGCGTAAGCCGCGAAGCTGGTGATGTCTGAAGTCCAATTGTAGGGCCGAACCATGCTCGGCTGGGACTTTACCGGTAAGGCCCCTGCCGAGCATGGCTCGGCACTACATCGGCCTTGTCGGTAAGGCCTCTGCCGAGCATGGCTCGGCACTACAGGACCCGGCTTTTGTAGGAGCGGCGTGAGCCGCGAAGCCGGTTACAGCAGCCCGTCGCGCTTCACTGCCAGGTAGCGTTCAACCAACGCTGCCGGCAACTCTTCTGCAGTGACATCCAACACCATCACCCGATGGCTGCGTAGCGCTTCATGCGCATCGCTTCGCTGCTGCAGGTAAGCGGCAATGGCACCAGCCTGTATCGCCTCGGGCACGGTTTCCACGTCGCGTGCCAAAGCCTGGTCCAGCTCGCGCTCGCGCAGGCTGGCCACGCACACCAGGTGCCGCTTCTGCAGCAGGCGCACGGCGGCGAGCAGGTCCTCGATATCTTCGTCACGCACGTTGGTAACCAACATCACCAGGCTGCGTCGCGATTGCCGCAGCGTCAACTCGGTGGCCGCAGCAAGATAGTCGGTAGCCACCGGCTTGGGCTGCAGGTCGTAACTGGCACGCAGCAGGCTGTCGATCGCGCCCATGCCACGCTTCGGTGCCACCCAGCGATTGTCACCACCACTGGCGAACAGGCCGACGCCGTCACCTTGGCGCAATGCGAGGTACGACACCACCAGCGAAGCATTGAGCACGTGGTCGAAATGCGACAGACCGCCTTCGTCGGCCATCATCCGCCGGCCGGTATCGATCATCATTACCAGCTGCTGGTTCTTTTCGTCCTGGTATTCGCGTGAGATCAGCTTGCGCGCGCGCGAGGTTGCCTTCCAGTCGATCTGACGCAGGCTGTCGCCGACGCGGTATTCGCGCATCTGATGGAAATCAGTGCCTTCACCACGGCGACGCTTCAGATGTGCGCCCACCAGTCGTGATGCCATCTCGGCGCTGAGCAGGGCGAAGCGGGTGAGTGGGGCGAAGTTGGGATAAACGCGCACGGTTTGCAGCGTGCCGACCGTGCGTTGTTGCCGCCACAGGCGTAGCGGTGAGTGCAGGCGCAGGTGCACACCATCAAATACGAAGGTGCCGCGGTTGGCCGGGGTGAAGCGGTAGCTGAAACGGGTTTCGCTGGCTTTGCCCAGTTTCAACCGGCGCGGCAGGCCGTCGCTGTTCCAGCCATCGGGCAGCAGGTCGAATACGTCGACGCGTTGCTTGCCGTAGGAATCCAGCTGCAGCCAGGTTTCGCGCTCGACGCCCAATGCAAGCGAGTCGGGCAGTTCGCGCCGCACCTGCGGGCTGGGCTTGCGCCACAGCATTACGAGGTCGATCAGCGCTAGCAGGGCGATTGCCGCAGCGGTGATGGTCCATGCCTGCATGGGCAGGTAGTGCAGGGCCACTGGCAGGCCGAGCAGGCTCCACAAAACCAGCAGGGTGATCAGAAGGGGGGCGGGTCTCACTGCGTGGCCCTGGTTGTTTGGTTTGTTGGTGCTGATGAAGAAATAGCTGCAGCAAAAGCAGAAGCACCCCTCCCCAACCCTCCCCTCCGCGCTGCTCGCGCAAGGGAGGGGGCAGGAGCAGCAGCACCCCTCCCCAACCCTCCCCTCCGCGCTGCGCACGCAAGGGAGGGGGCAGGAGCTACGGCACCCATCCCCAACCCTCCCCTCCGCACTGCGCGCGCAAGGGAGGGGGCTGAGGCAAGGGCCTCGTTTGAGATGCTGGCGCTTCTTGCCGCTTTGCTCACTTGCGCGGTGCCTCCACCTTGGCGAGCAGGGCGGTCAGGGCATCGTCGGCGGATTGGCCTTCTATCTGCAGTTCCGGGGCCAGCGCGATGCGGTGACGCAGCGCTGGCTTGGCGATCTCGCGCACGTCATCCGGGGTAACGAAGTCGCGGCCGGATAGCACCGCCTGTGCGCGGGCGGCGCGCACCAGCGCGATGCTGCCGCGTGGGCCAGCGCCGAGCGCGATACCCGGCCACTTGCGGGTCGCCGCGACAATGCGCACGGCGTAATCAATCACCTGCGGGTCAACGGTGATTGCGGCCACTGCTTTCTGCAGCTCCACCACATCGGCGCCGCTGAGTACGCGCGGTACCTGGGTGAGGTTGAAGTCGCTGGCGGTGCGGCCAGTGGTGATGGCCTGCACCATCTGCTTCTCGTCTTCCAGTTGCGGGTAGTCGATCAATACCTTCAGCAGGAAACGATCCAGCTGGGCTTCCGGCAGCGGGTAGGTGCCTTCCTGCTCGACCGGGTTCTGCGTGGCCATGGTCAGGAAGGGCGGCGTCAGTGCGAAGGCCTTGCCTTCAATGGTGACCTGGCCTTCCTGCATCACTTCCAGCAGCGCGGACTGGGTCTTGGCCGGGGCGCGGTTGATTTCGTCGGCCAGCAGCAGGTTGGTGAACACCGGGCCGCGACGGATCTTGAAGCTTTCGGTCTTGGGGTCGTAGACGGCGTGGCCGCTGACGTCGCTGGGCATCAGGTCCGGGGTGAACTGCACGCGTGCGTAGTCCAGTTCCAGCGCCTGTGCCAGGGCGCGGACCAACAGCGTCTTGCCCAGCCCCGGTACGCCTTCAATCAGTACGTGGCCGCCGGCCAGCAGGGCGATCAGGATCTGGTCGAGCACATCGCTCTGGCCGATGAAGGCATGGCCCACCGCTTCGCGGATGCGCTCGACGCGTTCAATCAGGTCCGTGTTGACCGGCGCGGGAGCAGGCGTCGGCGCGGGTGCATCGCCGGGGAGGGCAGGCGGAGTGAACTCGTCGGTCATAGCTGGTTTCTCATCTGGATGAGCAAGCGGATGCGGTCACGCAGGGCGATGTCGTCCTGCGACGGGGGAATCTGCAATGCGGTCTGCACGCGGCTGATCGGCCACTGCAGGTGATCGGCAATGGCTTGCGCCTGGGCATCACCGCTCAACGCGGCAGCCACCGGCGCACGGCGGCGCAGTCGGGCGAGGAAGGCCTGGCGTACCGCGTCATACAACAGCGGTGACTTGCGGTAGCGATGCAGGTGCTCGCCGCTGGCGCGCACGTGTTCCAGTAGCGAGCGACGGTCTTCGCGCGGCGAGGGCAGTAGCGCGCCGAAGCGCTGGCAGCGCATCCACAGCCACGCCAGCAGCGCGAGCAACAACGGCACCCACACCGGCCAGCCGCGTTGGAACAGCGTCTTCCATAGCGATGGCAGTTCCATCGCGTAGATCAGGTGGGTGGTGCCCTTGCCGTAATTGGGTGCCAGCACCAGCCGGGTCAGGTCACGGTGGGGGATGTCGCGCAGGCCGGTATCGCGCTCGCCGCCGCCATTGAGCAGGAAGTCCATGCTGCCGAGCACATCGACCCGCCCCAGGCCGTAACGCAGGCGGGCATAGGCCAGCGTTTCGTCGCCACCGGTATCGGCCCAGCGACGCTCGGCACGGGCTTTTTCGGTGAGACTGAAGCGGTTGCCGCTGCAGAACTCATCATGCGATTCCTGGCCTTGCACCTGCCAGACCTGGCAGCGCGCCGGTACCTCGCTGGTGACTACGCCCAAGCGCTCCAGCAAGCCCTGTTCGTCGCTGTCCAGGTCTTCGTCGGCATCGGGTGCGCGCAGCAGCAGATGGCCGCCGAACTGCACCCAGTCCAACAGGCTCTCGACCTGTGCCGGAGTGAGCAGGCGCGGGTCGTCGAGCATCAGCACGGTATCGCCGGGCTGCAGCTGCATGGCGGGCAGGTCGAGCTGGCGCCGGGTTTCGGCCTTGCTGCCGTCGCGGATCAGGGTTTCGCGCAGCGCATACAGCGCGTTATAGGTGGGCTCGCCATAAGCGGGCAGGGTGATCTCTTCGCTGGTTTTCTCGAAGTTGCGCACGAACCAGAACGCGATCAGGCCGATCAGCAACAGCAGTACGATGACCAGCGAATTGCGCAGGGCGGTGTTCATGCCGGCCACCCGTACTGCTGGTGCAGCTCCTTGGTCAACGCGTCGAACTCTTCATCGCTGGGCAGGCGGCCGGCATAGGCGGCGTACTGCCAGGTGCGCACCATGCGTGCGAACAGGCTGCGATCGGCTTCCTGCGGCATCTTGCGCGAGGCACGCAGGCACTGTGCTTCGGTGGCGCCGGGCGGCAGCACGACGTTGCCGCGTTCGACCAGCACTTCCACCGAAGCACGGTATAGCAGCGCCAGTGCATGCCGTGGCTTTCCCTCGCGCCACAGCCGACGCGCGCTACCGAGGATGTCCGGCGGCAGCACTTCCGGCAATTGCAGGGCTTCCTGCAGCGCGGGTGCCTGCGCGTCGCGGCTGCGACGGCCGTCGCCACGGAACCACGGCAGCCACCAGCGTGCGGTCAGGGCGAGCACCACCAACAGCACGCCAAGCAGAATCCACAGGATGCTTTCGCCGATCAGCGCGGCGAACTTGGCGATGGCAGCGAAGATCGGGCCGGCATCGGGATGGTTGCTGTCGTCGGTATCGGGCTTCTTGTCCGATGCCTTCTTCACCCAGCGGGTGACGCTGCGCTTGGCACCGAGTTGTGGGTCTTCATACGCGCGTGCAGCGGCCTGACGGAAGCCGGCGGTGTCGGCCGGTACAGCGCCAAACAGCTGCTGGGGCGTGGTCGCAGTAGCTGCAGCCGAGTCTGTTCCTGCTTCTGCAACGTCTTTGTGATTGCTGTGGCTGCTGGCGCTGTGGGTATCCGCGCTGTCCTGTGCCCGCGCCTGCAGCGACGGCAACGCGAACACCGCCAGCAGCAACACCAGCATCGGCGCCAGCCCAGTCAGTCGCTCGCGCAGGCGACGGAAGGCGATTTCCACATCCCAGGCTTCCAGTTGGGTGCGGCGGTTGAGGTAGAGGCCAAAGCCAGCACCGCTATAGAACGGGCTGATCAAGCTCATCGCCAGCCACGCCAACAGGTTGAAGCCTATCCACGCCCACGCGGGGGTGTCTTCACCGATCAGCTCCCAGGTGGCGCGTAGCGATTCGGACAGCAGTTCCACCGGCACGAACATGAAGACCAGGGCGACGCCGGCAAGCTGCAGCATGACCTCGAAATGCCAGCACACCCAGGTGAGCAGGGTGGCGTGACCATAGGCTGCACCGCCAAGCGCATGCCGGCGCCCGCGCCGCTGGCTGGCGTCGCCACCTTCCAGTAGATCGACGGGCATCAACAGCGAGCGGGCAGGGCTGAGGCGGCGCCAGCCGAGGTAGGCGCCGAGGCCGCGCCAGCCCCAGTTCCACTGCGCGCGCAGGGTTTGGCCGGTAGTGGGCTCGGCACCAAACGCGCCGCGCGAAATCACATACAGCGGGATGCGTTCGAACGCGGGCTTGAGCCACCACAGGATCAAGCTGGACAGCCAGAAGTTGTCCAGCCACCAGCCCAGCAGATTGAGCAGCGCAAATACCGGCAACGTCAGCAATACCCATGGCTTCCAGATCGCAGCGGCATGACGGCGGACCAAGGCGGTGCCCAGCTCCATCGCTTCCCATTGCGAACGCGCACGCAACGCGACATCGAGCTGATCAATCCGCATGATCACCTCCACGCCCACCGCGCCACAGCCACAGCAGCACTACCGTCCATAGCACGGCAGACACACTGAGCTTGCCCCACATCGGCACCCACGCGATCGAGGACCAGAACGCCTCGATGAAGGCCGCGACCAGTAGCATGAAGGCCACGCCCAGGCACAGCCGTGCACCAATCACGCCGCCCTCTATGAGCGCATCAATGCGGCGCTTGCGGCCCGGCGCCAGCAGCCGCAGACCAAGCTGCAGGCCCGCACCGCCGGCAATCACAATCGCAGTCAATTCGAATGGCGCGTGGCCGACTACAAAGCGCCAGAACGGATCACCCGAGCCTATCTGCTGCAGATGACCGGCTACCGCACCAATGGTGATGCCGTTGAACAGCAATACCAAGATCGTGCCGATGCCCGCCAGCAATCCGCTGGCAAAGGTGCGCAGGCCGATGCTGATGTTGTTCATGATGTAGTGGCCGAACATCGCCCAGTCGGTGCCGCTGTCGCGGCCCAGGTTGTCGGCGGCCGGGTCGTACATCTTTTCCATCTGTGCCAGCTCGCGTGGATCCATCAGCATGTGGATCAGCTCAGGCTTGTACTGCAGCAGCACGAAGATGCCGACCAGCGGAATCACGAACAGCGCACAGGCCACCCACATCGCCCCGGCCTGGCTGCGCACCGTGGTGGGGAAATCGGCGAACAGGAATTCAAGCGCACGCTGCCAGCGCGGTGCCGGTGTGCGGTACAGCAGGTTGTGGCCGCGCTGCATCAGCTGCTGCAGTTGTTCCACCAGCTGCGGGCTGTAACCCCGGCGACGTGCCAGGGCCAGTTGCTGGCACAGGCGGCGGTAGCGCTGCGGGATGGTTTCATCGCCGAGAAGATCGGGGTCGGTGCTGCGCCGATCTTTGCGCGAGCGCTCGCCACGGCGTTGCAGCCAGTCCTCGAACTGCTGCCATTCATGCTGATAGCGGGTGACGAACTGTTCCTGTCTCATCGCCGCCCCAGCAACCAGTTGGCCATTGCATACAGGCGTACTACGCCAGCCTGGCCATGCTCCTGGCTCAGCCCGCTGACGATGTCGGCCAGCTCACGCTGGCGCCCGGGCGACAGCGCCGGTGCGCGGTCGGCGAAGGCGATCAAGGCCGCCTGTTCGTTGGGTTGCAGGGGTAGCGGCGGTGCCAGCGCGGTATCGATGCGCGCTGGCGGCATTGCCGGGCGCGGTGCGGTATGAATTACCAGGGAACCGGCAACCAGATCGCCCAGGCGACGGCCATGCGTATCAAACAGGCAGGTGACCAGGCCCAGCGCGTAACCAAACGGCAGCGCGTCGACGGTGCGCAGCAGGTTGCGCACGATCGCCGCCATCCAGCCCAGCGGTGCGCCATCGCGTGCAACCACGCGCAGGCCCAATACCTTCTTGCCCAAGGTGCGACCGAACCAGACCTCCAGTACGATCGGGTAGGCCCAGAACATCAGGAACATCAGTCCCAGATAGAGGCCTTGGCCCAGCTCGCCCAGTGCGACCAGCAATGGGCTCATCAGCGCCAGCACGCCAAAGCGTACGCACAGGTCGATCAGCCAGGCCAGGGCACGCGGCACCGGCCCGGCGGCGGGCAGTTGCAGTGGCACGCCTTCGGGTGTGATGACCTCGCGATAGGTGTCCAGCATCGGCCGCGCTGTGTTCATTGCAGTGGCTCCAGCAGCAAGTGCCGGCGCTGCATGCGGCGGATGGAAGCCCGGAGTCCGGCCCGGACGGATGCCTGTGGCATTCGTGTCTCTGCTACGTCCCTATCAGAACGCTGACTTTAGCTGGCGGCAGCCTGAAAACCCAGCCCACCGCAGACAGCGGTGGGCTGGGCGAGGCGAGTTTCAGCGCACGGTGCGGTTGTCGTCACCGCGCACGAACAGCTTCTTGATCGCGCCGCCGAGGAACAGTACGCCGATCAACAGCAGCTTCCAGAACTTGGCCAACAACAGCCCGAGCTTGGCAAAAAGGCCGGCTTTGGCCGCTAAACCACCGCCAATCAGGGTTGCCACGCCATAGGCAGCGACCTTGTCGGTGTTGGGGTTGTGGTCGGCGTAGCGTGCGCCTTGGTCGAATTCGGCCATAGGCAGCAGCTTGTCCATGCCCTCGCGTACCAGCGTCAATTCAGACATTCCTGAAACTGCATTCAAGCTCAGGTAGCCATGCCGTCCAAGCACGCGGATGTCGTAGTTGAGGGTGTGATCGGGCTGGTCGTTGAAGGCCAGCTCGCGTGCCCAATAGAGCTTCTTGCTGCCGGCCTCATAGCGTGGCGGCACCGCCCAGCCCACCAGATCCAGCGAGCCATAGCCGGCCTTTTCACGTTCCGGGTTGCTCTGGCGGGTATCGGCCTGCATGGTCTTGAGTAGATCGTCGTAGTCGATCTTGCTGGCATCTTCGTCGGACACGTAGCCATCGTCGGACCAGGTAACCACCACCGCCCAGCTACCCTGTTCGCTCAGGCCGGGGCTGCGCGGCACGATCATGCCCAGCACGCTGTCATCGGGTGGGTTGCCCCACATGTCTTCCAGCACCCGCCGCGCGTCGGCCTTGTCCAGATAGCGGAACTCGCCATCCAGATTGAAGTGGGCCTTGGCCTCGGGCACCTCGATCTGCCCTGTACGGAAATGCAGTGACTGCTCGAACTGCTCCGCGCTCATACCCTGTTCTTCCTGGGCAGCCTCCTGGGCGGAGGCGGTAAAGCAAACCACACACAGCAGTGCCACCGCCGCCAACAGGCGCTGCGCCACGATTCGCATCGACTTCATGTCAAACCCTCAAAGGCGTCCCCACGCCAGGGCCGGCAGTGTGCACCGGCAAGGCGGGTGCCGACAATGCCCGCAGCTCAGCCTTGCATGCCGCGGTACTGGTCCTTGACCTTGACGTAGTGGTCGGCCGAATAGCGCAGGCCTTCGATGTCCTTCTCGCTGAGCTGGCGCATCAATCGCGCCGGATTACCGGCCCACAACTCGCCGCTGCGCACCACCTTGCCCGGCCCAACCACGGCGCCGGCGGCGATGAAGGCATTGGCCTCGATCACCGCGCCATCGAGGATGCAGGCACCCATGCCGATCAGGCAGTAATCGCCGATGGTGCAGGCGTGGAGGATGCAGCCATGGCCGACGGTAACGCCTTCGCCGATCAGGGTCGGGTAGCCGCCCTTGTTGTAGGGGCTGTCGTGGCTGACATGGATGATGGTGCCATCCTGCACATTGGTACGTGCACCAATGCGTACGTAGTTCACATCACCACGAATCACCGTACCCGGCCACACCGACGCATCATCGCCAATCTGCACATCGCCAATGATGGTGCAGGCCTCGTCGATATAGACACGCTCGCCGATGGTGGGGGTTTTATCGAGGAAGGGGCGCAGTGCGGGCATGGTGGGGGCCTTGAGGGACGAATTTGGCGGGCAACATCATAGTCGCAGTTGTACTTCTGGCGATCTCAACGCGGTGCGTGCGCAGTGAGCATTTGTCTGAAAAGTTCGTCCAACGCGTTGGCATCGCCTACGCCTGCAGCGAGCAGAGGTGGGGCGCTGCTACGCCGCTCAAGTTCGACATCGATGTAGTCGCTGATGGTGGTGATGCGTGGGCCGTCATCGACCTCCGCGCTGCGCCGCTTTACTGCCAGCAATTGATCGATGGCAACGCGTACATCGCCTTCGGGAAGCAGGCGATCAAGCAGGTTTTCGAAGGCCATGGGCGGCGGCGTGGGCTCATTTTCGATCCACTGACAGGCTAGCAAGGGGCGTAGCACGTACAGGTACTTCTTGGTGCGGACGCGTTCGCTCTTTAGATAGCCACGGTGATTGGCGCTGGCCATGTTGTAGTAGTGCCACCAGCTGCCCAGCGGTGAGTGGAACTGCTGCACTGCTGTTTGAAGTCCGGAAATGGCCTGCGCATCGCCGCGATAGTGGATGGGCGAGCGCAGCCATTCGGACAAAGTGGGGTTGGACTTTGAGACCAGGCGTAGTGCCTTGCGCAGGTCCCAGCCGCTGATGTCCAACTCGTCGTCGATGGGGAGCTCGATCACATCGCGTTGCGCTTCACTGGGGCCGGTGCGTTCGTTGACGCTCAGGTACCACGGCTGGCGATGGACGTAGATGAAGCGGGCGTCGTAGTCGCTATCCGGTGAGGAAAAGCCCCAGCCGCGGCTGCCAGACTCGCAGGCCATCAGCACGCGGACATCGTGTTGGCGTTCGATCTGTTCCAGTGCGGCAAGTACGGCCTGGCGTTTTTCCGGTTCGATTGGATGGATGTCCATATCCTGCGCTCTTTTTAGTGGGAGACGCAGTCTAGTCAGGGTGCGCGCAAAAGGCACCCCTCCCCAACCCTCCCCTGCGCTATGCGCAAGGGAGGGGGTAGAAGCAGCGCTTCGCCATCTGAAAGAACATGCGAAACAGCTCCCTCCCTTGCGCGCAGCGCAGGGGAGGGTTGGGGAGGGGTAACGCTCTCAAGCTTCCGCCACCAACAACTGCAATCAGAACCTCAAGCCACCTTGCCGCGTCGCGCCCGCTCCAGATGCACCAGCAGCAGGGAAATCGCTGCCGGCGTCATGCCGGGAATGCGCTGTGCCTGACCGATGGTCTGCGGGCGTACGCGCTCCAGCTTCTGCAGTGCTTCGGCAGACAATCCACGCACCGAGCCGAAGTCGAAACCTTCGGCAATCGCGGTGTTCTCATGCCGCTGCTGGCGCTCGATCTCGTCGCGCTGGCGGTCCAGATAGCCGGCGTACTTGACGCTGATTTCCACCTGCTCGGCCACGCGAGCATCATCAACGCCCGGTCCGAGTGAGGGCACCTGCATCAACTTGGCGTAGTCCAGTTCCGGGCGCTTGATCAGGTCCAGCACATTGGTTTCGCGGCTGACTGCCACGCCGGTGGCTTCGGCGACTTCGCGGCCCAGTGCATTGCCTGGTGTTGCCCAGATGCCACGCAGGCGGGCGCTTTCGTTGGCGACGGCGGTCTGCTTGGTTTCAAACGCTGACCAACGGCGATCATCGACCAAGCCCAGCTTGCGACCGGTCGGGGTCAGACGGGTATCGGCATTGTCTTCGCGTAGCTGCAGCCGGTATTCGGCGCGGCTGGTGAACATGCGGTATGGCTCGGTGGTGCCATGAGTGATCAGGTCGTCGACCAGCACGCCGATGTAGGCTTCATCGCGACGCGGGCACCAACCGTCCTTGCCCTGCACGAACAGTGCGGCATTGATGCCAGCCAACAGGCCCTGCGCGCCAGCCTCTTCATAACCGGTGGTACCGTTGATCTGGCCGGCGAAGAACAGGCCGTTGACCTGGCGGGTTTCCAACGTGTTTTTCAAACCGCGCGGATCGAAGAAGTCGTATTCGATCGCGTAGCCGGGGCGGGTGATGTGCGCCTGCTCGAACCCACGGATGCTGCGCACCAGTTCCAGCTGCACGTCGAACGGCAGCGAGGTGGAAATACCGTTGGGGTAGATCTCAACCACGTCCAGGCCTTCCGGCTCGACGAAGATCTGGTGGCTGTTCTTCTCGGCGAAGCGCACCACCTTGTCTTCGATTGACGGGCAGTAACGCGGGCCGATGCCTTCGATCTGCCCGCTGTACAGCGGCGAGCGGTGCAGGGCGCCACGGATGATGTCGTGGGTGCGCTCGCTGGTATGGGTGATCCAGCAACTTACCTGTTGCGGATGCTCGTTGACGTCGCCCAGGTAGGACATCACCGGCAGCGGATCGTCGCCGGGCTGTTCGTCCATCACGCTGTAGTCCAACGAGCGGCCATCGATGCGCGGTGGCGTGCCGGTCTTCAAACGGTCGATGACGAACGGGCGCTCGCGCAGGCGTGCGGCCAGCGTGGTGGCCGGTGGGTCGCCCATGCGGCCAGCGGTGTATTGGGTTTCGCCGATGTGGATCTTGCCGGCCAGGAAAGTGCCTGCGGTCAACACCACGGCAGCGGCGTGGAAGGTCAGGCCGGTCTGGGTGATGGCGCCACGCACGGCGTCGCCTTCAATCACCAGGTCATCGACGGCTGCCTGGAACACGGTCAGGTTCGGCTGCGACTCGACAATGCCACGGATCGCCATGCGGTACAGGTTGCGGTCGGCCTGGCAGCGGGTGGCGCGAACGGCCGGGCCCTTGGAGGCATTGAGCGTGCGCCACTGGATGCCGGCGCGGTCGGCGGCATGCGCCATGGCGCCGCCGAGCGCATCGATCTCCTTGACCAGATGGCCCTTGCCGATGCCGCCGATGGCCGGGTTGCAGCTCATCGCGCCGACGGTTTCGACGTTGTGGGTCAGCAGCAGGGTGCGGGCACCGCCACGCGCTGCAGCCAGGGCAGCTTCGGTGCCAGCGTGGCCGCCGCCAATGACGATGACGTCGTAACGGTAGAAGGAGTCGCTCATGGGCGTGAGATCGGTAAGGAAGTGTGAAGTCCGTCGGAGGGGTATTCCCACGATGTGACGGCGTGTGTGGTCATTTTACTGCCAAGCGCAATCAGGTACGCATTAACCCTAAAGTTGGCACGCAACCTGCAGTTAATACATTGCACCCAACGTGGCATGCGACATAGGCGCAACAAGGTCGGAATTGGAACAGGGGCCGACCGAAGCGTACGTTGGGGAAGCCGGGGGCCGGTAGTCGGGGGACTACCGGCCTTGCTATGAAGCAGGGCCCGCCTTGGCGGGAAAGCGTTAAAAGACAAAGCCCCGGCCTAGGCCGGGGCTTTGTCTTTTTAGGCGCCGATGTCCGACAGGGCCGGAACAGGGGGGATCCAGATTTCCTGACGGACATCGACATTGAACTGTCTGGGCGAGACCGGTTTAGGTCACTATGCGACGTAAGCGGTCACCCTTGGGACCAAGAATGCCTGCATTTACGGCAAATGCAACCTTTTTATGGTTCCTGGGTCTGGACTCCACGCGGCTGCCGGGATTGTGACGCCTGTCGGGCCTGCATCGGCCTTGCCTGAATAGATGGCCGGTCTGCCGCCTGCGGCCGCTGCATCGCCTGCTGCATGGGCTGTGCGCGTTGCATCGGCTGGTTGCTGGCGCGCGGCTGTGGGCGGGTCAGATTGTCCAGGTTACGCCACGGCGATTTGTTGCCGCCACCATTCACCGGCGGTGGCGGCCGGGTCGGGCGACCGTCGTTGCCACCATTGCCGTTGCCCGGCGGACGCGGACGGTTGCCGCCGTGGTTGTGATCGCCGTCACCGCCCGGATGCGGCCGATTGCCATTGCCATGCCCAGGCGGACGCTGGCCGTTGCCGTAATAAGGCGGGCGCGGGCGGTTGTAGTTGGGTCGGTAGACCGGATAGCCATAGTTGCCGTAGCCGTAATAGCCGCTGCCATAGCCATAACCGCCGTAGCCGTAGCCACTGTTCGGGTAGCCATAGGGATAGCTGTACTGCACCGAGGGGGAGCCGTGGTAATAGCCGCCCGAGCCGCCGCCTACGTAGTCATACGTGGCACAGCCAGACAGGCCCAGCAGCAGGCCGGTGGAAATAAGCAGGCGCTTGATCATAAAAAATCCCCCCCTCGTGGGTATGGCATCCAGCTTCGGGCCACAGCGTTGAATCGGCCCTTAATTCGCGTCTACATGGCTGAACATACAACGTGTGCGCAGATGAGATGGTCGCAGGCCCGGGGCCTGGGCTAACCTTTCACCATGAATGAACTCCCTTTGCCCGGATTTGCCGAGGTTCTGGCAGCAGCGGCGCGGATTGCCGCCCATGCAACGGTCACCCCGGTGCTGCGCTCACGTGCGCTGGATGCGCTGGCCGGCGCCAGTCTGCATTTCAAGGCTGAACACCTGCAGCGCAGTGGTGCATTCAAGTTCCGCGGGGCCTGCAATGCGGTGTGGTCGCTGGATGTGGAGCACGCCAGCCACGGGGTGGTGACGCATTCTTCCGGCAACCATGGCGCCGCGCTGGCGTTGGCGGCGCGCTCGCGCGGCATTCCCTGTCACGTGGTGGTGCCCGAGGGCGCGGTGGCGGCCAAGCTGGCCAATATCGAGCGCAACCAGGCCACCCTCTGGCGCTGTGCGCCCACCCAGGCCGCGCGCGAAGCTGAATGCCTGCGTGTGCAGCGTGAAACCGGGGCAACGCTGGTTCATCCCTACACCGACCCGCGGGTAATCGCTGGGCAAGGCACCGCCGCGCTGGAACTGATCCGTCAGGCTGGGGCCCAGTTGGATGTGCTGGTAGTACCGGTTGGCGGCGGTGGCCTAGCGGCCGGCAGCCTGCTGGCGATGCAGCAGCTACTGCCGAACTGCGAGCTGGTGCTGGCCGAACCGGCTGGTGCTGCCGATACCGCGCGTTCGCTGGCTGCGGGTGAACGGCTGATCGATTTCGTGCCCGACACGCTGTGCGACGGCCTGCGTGGTGCGCTGGGTGCGCCCAACTTCGCGTTGCTGCACGGCGCGGCACAGGTAATCAGCGTGGACGATGCCGATAGCGTGGCCGCGATGCGACTGATCTGGCAGGTAATGAAGCAGACCGTCGAGCCGTCCTCGGCGATCACCTTGGCGGCGGTGCTGGCCCAGCCACAGCGCTTTGCCGGACGCACGGTGGGTCTGGTGTTGTCTGGTGGCAACGTGGATCTGGATGCCTTGCCCTGGGTGCAGGCATGAAGTCAGCTGTTCGGCGCACGGGGTTGATGGGCTGGGTGTGGCGCTTATGTGTGTTGCTGCTGTTGTGGCTGCTGGGCGTGGCGGCGTGGATCATCTGGGTCGGTGACCGCGACCAGGCTGCGCCTGCTGACGCCATCATCGTGCTAGGCGCTGCGGCCTATGACGCCAAGCCTTCGCCGGTATTTGAAGAGCGCATTCGCCATGGGCTGGATCTGTACCGGCAGGGCTATGCACCGAAATTGATTTTTACCGGTGGCTTTGGTGGCACCGGCGCGCGCTTTTCCGAATCGCAGGTGGCACGGCGTTATGCGCTGAAGCAGAAGATTCCGAGCAACGACATCCTGATCGAAACCCGCTCGCGCACCACCCGGCAGAATCTGGTTGAAGCCAAGCAGGTCATGGCCAAGCACGACATGCACAAGGTGATCGTGGTCAGTGATCCTTTGCACATGGCGCGCGCGCTGCGTTTATCCAATGAGTTGGGTATTGATGCGTTGGCATCGTCCACACCGAGCACGCGCTTCCGCAGTTTCCACACCAGCTGGCGTTTTCTGCTGCAGGAAGTGTATTTCTTCCACCGCGACCTGTTTGTAAAAGGGGCTTGAGCGGTTGGGCATCCGCTCCCCCGTTCTTGTGGGAGCGGCGTGAGCCGCGAAGCTGATGCACTGTCCGCTGGATCGTCTGCAAGGCCCCTGCCGAGCATGGCTCGGCACTACGGCTTTGCATTTGCCCTTGTAGGAGCGGCGTGAGCCGCGAAGCTGATGCGCTGTCCGCTGGATCGTCTGCAAGGCCCCTGCCGAGCATGGCTCGGCACTACGGATTTGCATTTGCCCTTGTGGGAGCGGCGTGAGCCGCGAAGCTGATGCGCTGTCCGCTGGATCGTCTGCAAGGCCCCTGCCGAGCATGGCTCGGCACTACGGATTTGCATTTGCCCTTGTAGGAGCGGCGTAAGCCGCGAAGCTGACGCGCTGTCCGCTGGATTGTCTGCAAGGCTCCTGCCGAGCATGGCTCGGCACTACGGCTTTGCATTTGCCCTTGTAGGAGCGGCGTAAGCCGCGAAGCTGATGCACTGTCCGCTGGATTGTCTGCAAGGCCCCTGCCGAGCATGGCTCGGCACTACGGATTTGCATTTGCCCTTGTGGGAGCGGCGTGAGCCGCGAAGCTGATGCACTGTCCGCTGGATCGTCTGCAAGGCCCCTGCCGAGCATGGCTCGGCACTACGGAGCAGCATCTGCCCCTGTCACTAATCCCTATTCCTGCGTCTTCCGTCGAATAGGAATCGCCGACAGCGGCACGCTCGCCACATCCTGGCCCTGCTCACGAATCGGTGCGCCCGGTGCTGGTGCCCAGGCATGCGCGTACACAACTTCCCAGCTGCTCGGCAGTTTGCCGTCAGCGCGTCGCATTGGCTCGTAGGCATCGCGTGCTGCCGCAAAACGGCTGCGGCCCGTCAGCGTATGACGGCGGTTGTGCATGGCGTTGGTAGCGCCAATCGCCTTGAGCTCGCGCATCAGCGTCGGCAGGTCGTCATAGGTCAGGGTGAACATGTCGCGGTCCAGTACCGGATCGCGGAAGCCGGCCATCATCAAGGCATCGCCGAACTGGGCGATCTGTACGAAGTGGCTCACATGCGAGGTGTCATCGGCCTGCGCAAAGGCCTGGCGCAGTTCCACCAGCGTGTCGTGGGCAAAGGTCGAACAGACCAGCAGGCCGTTGGGCTTGAGCACGCGGCGGAAGCCGGCAAATACTGCTGGCAGGTCTTCCAGCCACTGCAGGCACAGGTTGCTGTAGATCACGTCCACGCTGTTGTCGGCCAGCGGCAGTGCGCGGGCGTCGGCGCAGACGCGCGAGAACGGGCGCCACCAGCCGGCTTGCTTCTTGGCTTCGGCCAGCATCGGCAGGGCCAGGTCCAGCGCGATCACCTGCGCCTTGGGCCAGCGCTTCTTCATCGCCGCGGTGGCATGGGCCGGGCCGCTGCCTACGTCCAACACCACCTGTGGTTGCCGGTCTTCCAGATAGTCCAGTGACTCCAGCAGGCGCTTGGCGACTTCCTGCTGCAGCACGGCGGCGGCGCGGTAGCTGCTGGCGGCGCGCGAGAAGGCGCGGCGGACGTGTTTGGGATCGAACAGAGAAGACATGGCGGTGATTCGGTTTCGTAATTCAGGATGGGGAGCGTGCGGTGCTCAGGCGGCCAGCGACATCATCGGCCAGCCAGCGCGAATGGCCGCGTAACCGCTCACGCGCAGCCAGCAACAAACTGTTGCAGCAGCCCGGCAACGTGATCGGCATGGCCAAGGAACGGCGCGTGGCCGCCGCCTTCAATCGTGTGGGCGCTGTGCAGGCCTGCGGGCGCCAGTGCTGCGGCCTGATGCAGGGCCTTGGACGGCACCAGCCGGTCGCGCTGCCCGCCTATCCACAGGCCGGGCTTGTGCAGGCTGGGCAGGCTGCCGCGCAGGTCGCTGCGCTCCAGCAGGGCCAGACCTTCGTGCAGGGCGCGTGGGGCCGGTTCGCCGCGCTCCACCAGCGCATCGCGCAGGGTGCGCAGTTCGCTGCGGGCGTGCTGCGAGCCCATCACGTCCAGGGCCAGGAAACGCTCCAGGGTGCCGCGGTAATCCTGTTCCAGATCGCGGCCGAACTGCTCGAACACCGCCGGCTCCACCGCATCGGGCCAATCCGCATCGCGGACGAAGCGCGGGGTGGCCGCCAGCATTGCCAGCCCGCGTACCTGCGGCAGCGTGGCCGCGCCGTGCAAGGCAACCAGCCCGCCCAGCGACCAGCCGCACCACACCGCCGCCGGGGTGGCATTGGCGATGGCGTTGACCAGATACGGCAGGCGCAAGGGCGTGGCGTCATCGCGGCTGTGGCCATGCCCGGGCAGGTCGACCACATGCAGTTCGAAGTGCGGCGCCAGCCGTTCCACCAGTGGCGCGAAGATGCCGCCATGCAGTGCCCAGCCGTGGATCAGGACCAATGCCGGTCCGCTGCCGGTGACGTGGATATGCATGGCGTTACAACCGGTTCTCAGGCAACAGTGTTCAGGGACTTCTGGTATAGCACCACATCGCGGGCCTTGGCGATGGCGTCGACCAATGCTTTGACCTGCTCCACCGTATGCAGCGCCGACATGGTCACGCGCAGGCGCGCCTTGCCCTCGGGCACGGTCGGCGGACGGATCGCGCTGACCAGGAAGCCGGATTGCTCCAGCGTCGCCGACAAGGCCATCACCGTGGCTTCGTCGCCGCACAGCAGCGGCTGGATCGGGGTTTCCGAGGCCATCAGTTCCAGCCCATTGCGGCGTGCGCCCTCACGGAAGCTGGCGATCAGTTCGGTGAGCTTGTCGCGGCGCCAATGGTCCCGGCGCGCCAGCTTCACCGCGGCCAGCGAGGCGGCAGCTTGCGCCGGCGGCAGGGCGGTGGTGTAGATGTAAGGACGTGCGGTTTCGGCCAGATGCTGGATCAGCGCATCCTCGCCAACCACCACCGCGCCGTGGCCGCCGAGTGCCTTGCTCAGTGTCAGCAGCTGCAGCGGAACTTCATTCACGCCCAGCCCGGCATCGGCCACGCAGCCACGGCCGTGTTCGCCGATCACGCCGATGCCGTGGGCGTCGTCCACATAGAAAAGCGCCTCCTGCATGCGTGCCACCAGTGCCAGCGAGCGCAGCGGGGCGATATCGCCATCCATGCTGAAGATACCGTCGGTGACCAGCATGGCGGCGCCGTCGCCGGCGTTTTTGAGCTGGCGCATGGCGCCTTCGCTGTCCAGATGCGGATAGCGGCGCAGGCGGCAGCCGGCCAGGCGGCTGGCATCGAGCAGGCTGGCGTGGTTGAGCCGGTCCTGCACGCAGATATCGGTTTCTTCGCTTAGCAAGGCCTGCTGCACGGCCAGGTTGGCCATGAAGCCGCTGTCGAACAGCAGGGCGCGTGGATAGCCGAGCCAGTCGGCCATTTCGCGTTCCAGCTGCTCGTGCAGGCTGTGGTGGCCACAGACCAGGTGCGAGGCGGTGCTGCCGGCGCCTTCGCGGCCAGCGGCGTCCTGCAGTGCGGCGATCACCTCGAACTGTTGCGACAGGCCGAGGTAGTCGTTGCTGCAGAAGCCGGTCAACCAGCGGCCGTCCAGCTCCAGTCGCACGCCATCGCGACGGCTGATGCTGCGTCGGGTGCGGATGCGGCCTTGGGCAAGCCGCAGCTTGCGCTGGGCGTTGATGCGGTCGTGGATATCAGGACGTGCCATGGCAAGGTTCATGGTCAAGCGGGCGGCTAGCGTACCCGGTTGCCTGTAAGAATGCCCAAGCGGCGCCCCGGGGGCGGGGCGCCACCCGGATCAGGCGCTGCGGGCGCAGACCGGGGCGATATCCAGGTGCACCGTGCCGGGGTGGTCGTGGTCGTCGGCGTCCACATTCACCTGCATCGGGCTGATGCCGAGGCGGGCGAACAGGGCCTGGTCGCGCTCGGTGTCCGGGTTGCCGGTGGTCAGCAGCTTTTCGCCGTAGAAGATGGAGTTGGCGCCGGCCAGGAAGCACAGTGCCTGCAGCTCGTCGCTCATGCTCTCGCGGCCAGCCGACAGCCGCACCATCGAACGCGGCATCACGATGCGGGCCACCGCGATCATGCGTACGAACTCGAACGGGTCCAGCTCGGCGCTGCCATGCAGGGGAGTACCGGCGACCTGCACCAGGCGGTTGATCGGCACCGAGTCCGGGTGCGCCGGCAGGTTGGCCAGCGCCTGCAGCAGGCCGGCGCGGTGTTCGCGGGTCTCGCCCATGCCGACGATGCCGCCGCAGCAGGTCTTCATGCCGGCGTTGCGCACGTGTTCCAACGTATCCAGACGGTCCTGGTACTGGCGGGTGTGGATGATGGAGTCGTAATAATCCGGCGCGGTGTCCAGATTGTGGTTGTAGTAGTCCAGCCCGGCGTCCTTCAGCGCCTGCGCCTGGTGGCCTTCGAGCATGCCCAGGGTGGCGCAGGTCTCCAGACCCAGCGACTTCACCTCGCGGATCATCGCCGCGACCTTGGGGATGTCACGGTCCTTGGGCGAGCGCCAGGCCGCACCCATGCAGAAGCGCGAGGCGCCGGCCTGCTTGGCGGCGCGGGCACGGGCCACCACGCTGTCGGTGTCCATCAGCTTCTGCGCGTCCACGCCGGTGTCGTAGCGCTGTGCCTGCGGGCAGTAGGCGCAGTCTTCCGGGCAACCGCCGGTCTTGACCGAGAGCAGGGTGGAAACCTGTACCTGCGCCGGGTCGAAGTGCTGGCGATGCACGCTGGCTGCGCGATGCAGCAGCTCGGGGAAGGGCAGTTCGAGCAGGGACAGCAGCTCTTCGCGCTTCCAGTCGTGGCGGATGACGGTGGACATCGGTGTTACCTGACAGATGGGGCGATGGAAGCGGCGCAGTCTGGTCAGCATACACATTGCTGTCAACTATCTAATGAAAGGTCTGGTTTACAGGATAGGGGGCCAGCTGTCGGCGCTGCTGTTCCCGCCGCGCTGCCTGGTATGCGGCGAGGATGGCTTGCCGGGGCGGGATCTGTGCCTGGCCTGCAGTGCTGGATTGCCGTGGCAGCAGGCCGCTTGTTGGCGCTGCGCCTTGCCCTTGCCGGGTGCTGATGCGAATGGGTTGTGCGGTGCCTGCCAGCGCTCGAGCTCGCCCCTGCAGTCGACGCTGGCGGCCTTTACGTATAGCGCGCCGGTTGACGGCTTGCTACTGCGGTTCAAATTTCACCATGACCTCAGCGCCGGGCGGCTGTTGTCGGCCCTGTTGCTGGATGCGGTGCGCGACGCCGAGCGCCCGCAGGCGATCGTGCCGGTGCCGCTGCATCTGTCGCGGCTGCGTCAGCGCGGCTATGACCAGGCCTGGGAGCTGGCCAAGCCGGTGGCGCGCGCGCTGCAGCTGCCACTGTGCCGGGGCTTGCACCGGCGGCGTTCAACCCAGCCGCAATCGGAGCTGGATGCGGTAGAACGCAAACGCAATCTGCGAGGGGCTTTCATCGCAGTGGGGCAGTTGCCGGCGCATGTGGTGCTGCTCGATGACGTGATGACCACCGGCGCCACCTTGCATGCGGCGGCGCTCACCCTGCACCGCGCCGGTGTGCAACGGGTGGATGCCTGGGTATGCGCGCGGGTGCCGTGATTGCCGCCTGTGTGATTGCAAGCTTGGGCTTGCGCCGCAGCTGGCTTGAAATCTCGGGTGTCATCTCTACATGTCATTACTACAGCTATGGGCCTAGACTGGCTTGGAGAGGCCTTTACACCTGTTCAACATGAGGAGACAGACATGGGTGCTTCCCCGGGATTTCCTGCTGGATCGCTGTTTGGCACATTGACGCGCAACTGGTGGGTGCTGCTGCTGTTCGGCCTGTTTGCAGTGATATTCGGCGTGCTGGCGGTGATGGCACCGGTGCGTACCGCCGCCGTTCTGGCGTGGTGGCTGGGCATCATGGCCATTGTTGAAGGCGTGGTGGTGCTGATTTCGGCCTTCAATGGCTCGGCACCGGTATCGCGTGGCTGGGCGCTGTTCTATGCGCTGGCATCGATTGCCTTTGGCGTGTTGGCGGTGATCAATCCGCTGGCAACGGCGAGCGTGCTGCTGCTGTTCCTGGCTGCATGGCTGGTGGTTGGCGGCATCTACCGCATCGTGTTCGCCATCCGCGTGCGCAAGCAGATCAGCGGCGAGTGGATGCTGATTGTCAGCGGCCTGTTGGCAGTGGCATTGGGCGTGATGTTCGCACTCAACCCGATTGCCGGCCTGGCGGTGACTTCGCTGTGGATCGGCGTGCTGGCCTTGATCTACGGCGTGCTGCAGATAGTTGCAGCGTTCCGCCTGCGTTCGCTGGGCAAGTCCATCGGCGCGATGTGACGTCGCATTTTGTAGGAGCGGCGTAAGCCGCGAAGCAGATAGCCCATCAGATCTAGAGAGGGCTGTGCCATCCGACATTGTGGGCTTCGCGGCTTACGCCGCTCCTACAAAGGGATAACGGCACGGCAACAACGAAACGGCCCGCATTGCGGGCCGTTTCGTTTCAATCCAGATACTGGCTGGCGACAATGCCGGCAAACAACACCGCACCAACCCAATTGTTGTGCAGAAAGGCCTT
Source organism: Stenotrophomonas sp. STEN018 (assembly GCF_056760235.1). Taxonomy (NCBI): domain Bacteria; kingdom Pseudomonadati; phylum Pseudomonadota; class Gammaproteobacteria; order Lysobacterales; family Lysobacteraceae; genus Stenotrophomonas; species Stenotrophomonas sp. STEN018. The sequence goes on along the minus strand of NZ_JBRREK010000002.1, from coordinate 138,371 downwards.
GAAGCAAGGCTCTCGCTCGCGATCACGGCACAGCCAGAACTCATACACCACCAAAGCCATCGCCACGCCGATGCCGGCCCAATATGCCCAGCCCAACCCCGCGCGCTGCCCGACCAGCGCCATCGCGGCGAAGAACAGCGCATACAGGATGCCCTGGATGACCAGGTCCAGATCGCCGAACAGGATGGCGGTGGAATGCGAGCCGACCTTCAGGTCATCGTCGCGGTCGACCATGGCGTACCAGGTGTCATAGGCGGTGGACCAGAGAATGTTGGCGGCGTACAGCACCCAGCCCAGCGGCGGGACCTCGCCCTGGATGGCGGCGAAGGCCATCGGGATGCCCCAGCCAAAGGCCATGCCCAGATACACCTGCGGCAGATGTGTGTAGCGCTTCAGGTAGGGATAGCTGGCGGCCAGGAACACGCCGATGAAGCTCAGCCCGATGGTCAAAGCGTTCAGGGTCAACACCAGCGCGAACGCGACCAGCATCAAGCCGGCGAACAGCATCAGCGCCGCGCGGCCGGAGATTGCGCCGGTGGCCAGCGGACGGTCCTTGGTGCGCTTGACGTGCGGGTCCAGCCAGCGGTCGGCGTAGTCATTGATGACGCAGCCGGCCGAGCGGGTCAGCCAGACGCCGGCGCTGAACACGAACAGTATCCACAGCGGCGGCAGGCCATCGGCAGCCAGCCACAGTGCCCACCAGGTGGGCCACAGCAGCAGCAAGGTACCGATCGGGCGGTCGGCGCGCATCAATTTCCAGTAGTGCCCGAACCGCGAAGTGCCAGCTGCGGTGGACGGTGTAGTTGGGAGACGGCTCATGCGTAAAGGTTACCAGCTGGGCCGGTTTTTCCAGCCCAACTGCAGCGATCCATGGGTGGGGGCAGACCTGCGGCCACTTTTGCCGTTAGAATGCGCGTCCGCCCGGCTCAGCCGGTCGGAGCACAATGCGCCCGTAGCTCAGCCGGATAGAGTAGTGGCTTCCGAAGCCATTGGTCGGGGGTTCGAATCCCTCCGGGCGCGCCAGATTGAAGTCCGAGCATGTTTCAGGATGTCCAAAACCCCGGAGAAATCTGGGGTTTTTCTTTGTCCGTGGTCCAGTCAGGTCCGGGGGCATCTATTGCAATCCGGGGCATCCGGGGGCAAGTTCGGGGGCATCCAGACCCCCGAAATGCGGACATGCCCCCAATGGCCCTGACTGACATCCAAGTACGTAAAGCCAAGCCTGTTGAGAAACCCCAGCGACTCTTCGATGGGGGAGGGCTCTACCTTGAGGTCACCCCAGCGGGTGGCAAGCTTTGGCGGTGGAAGTATCGCGTTGCTGGAAAGGAAAAGCGGCTGGCCTTAGGTTCATACCCGGAGGTGAGCTTGGCTGAAGCCCGTGAGAAGCACATGGCGGCGCGAAAGACTTTGGCTAACGGCATTGACCCTGGTGAGCAGCGGAAGCTCGAAAAGCTGGTTCGCAGCGGAGGCTCTGAGAACAGCTTTGGGGCGATCGCGTTGGAGCTTCTTGCTATGCGAGCCAAGAAGAACGCTAAATCCACGGCTGTAAGGAACGGAAGGATCATTGAGAAGGATCTCAATCCTTACATTGGTGATAGGCCGATCAATGAGATTTCCGCTGTCGAACTGCTTGCAGTGCTGCGAAAGATGGAGAAGAGGGGGGCGGTGGAGACGGCGCATCGAGCGCGTGGTATTGCAGGAATGGTTTTCCGGTACGCCATCGCTACAGGCAGGGCAGAGCGAAATCCTGCTGTTGACCTGATCGGCGCGTTGGAAGCGCCTCAAACGAAGCACTTCGCCAGCTTGACGGAGCCATCCGCGGTTGCGCCGCTTCTACGTGCCATTTGGGGTTACGAAGGTAGTGCCATAGTAACCGCCGCGTTGAAGCTCTCGCCGTTGCTATTTCCCCGCCCAGGCGAGCTGCGTAGCGCACGCTGGGCTGATATTGACCTTGATGCGGCGGAGTGGCGCTATGTCGCTACCAAGACCGACACACCGCACATTGTTCCGTTGTCCAAGCAAGCAATTGAAGTTCTCACTGAGCTGCGCCCTCTCTCCGGCCGGGGCCAGTACGTTTTCCCGAGCCTTCATGGGAAAGGACGTCCGATGAGCGAGAACACGATAAATGCGGCCATACGCCGGATGGGGTTTGACTCAAAAACCATGACGGGGCATGGGTTCCGTGCAATGGCGCGGACTATTCTTGATGAGGTATTAGGGTTCCGTCCCGACTACATCGAGCATCAGCTTGCTCATGCGGTTCGTGACCCCAATGGACGCGCCTACAACCGCACTGCTCACTTGGGTGAGCGTCGCAAGATGATGCAGGAATGGGCAGACTATTTGGACAAGCTGCGAGCTTAAAAGATTGCCTTGTGCCCAATGTCGCGTTGCCGCGTGGCGCAATTCGAACAGCGGTCTGCCGGAGTTTTTAGATGATTGTTTTTGTTCGGTTAGTCAATGAAGGCGTCGAAGTGTTCCGCCCGGTGGATGCTAAGCGAGTTTCCGATCACGTGTTTGAAATCATTGATGAGTGGCAGGGTCTGGACGAGGTTTGGGAATTCAATCATGGTGATAGTGTGCTCTGTGTTGAACATACCTTCCAGGATGGCTCGCAAGGTCTCCTTGCGGTTTCAGCTGTTCCATCTGGCATCACCAATTGATGTGTCTGTTTCTCGATACGCCCTGTTGAAGCGCTGTGAGCATCTTCTCCTGCTCCTACGACTTCATGCGACCCGTTGCGGCCATTCGTGGCTCGGTGGCCAATGTCTGCTGCGCAGAGATTGCAGTCAGCCTGTAGTCTTGCGTCAGCGCCCGCTATCGGTCGCACTTCGGTCATTCCGCTAGCACCAAAGATTTTGCCGCTCGCTCTTCAAAAATCAGTAGAATTCGCTTGCATTCCCCCTGCGGATACTCGGCGTGACGAGATGTATCTATGATGGGGCATAGGGCGAAGAGACGTTCCGTGCTGTGCTTGGGGAAGCATTGATCGGGAGTAGCCCAGTTCATAGGTGATGTTCTGGAGGACCTTGCTCGGTGAAGATCAGAAAAGTAAAAATCCAGAACTTTCGAGGAGTGAAAGAACTTGACTGGAGCCTCCCCAATGCCGACATCTTCTGCCTGATTGGTAAAGGTGATTCTTCCAAGTCCACGATCTTGGAGGCCATCAGATATGCCTTCCATCCCCAGTGGAACCTGACCCTCAGCGACTCTGATTTTCACCAGTGCAAGGTCGCCGACTCAATCGTCATTGAAGTCACCATCGGGGCCTTAACCGAAGCGTTCTGCTCGTTGGACAAGTACGGTCTGTACCTCCGTGGCTGGGATTCAGCGACGCTCAAACTCACTGACGAGCCTGAAGATCACTTGGAGGGTGTCTTGACCGTGCGGCTGACGGTCGACAAGGATCTTGAGCCCAAGTGGGTGGTTGTCTGTGATCGACACCCTGACGGTGTTCCGTTCAAGCAGGGCGACAGGAACAAGGTTAGCGTTGGTCTCATCGGTGCCTACAGCGAGAAGCAGCTTTCGTGGGCTACAGGCACGGCGTTGGCAAAGCTCACTGAGGCACAGAGTCTGAACGAGCTGCTGGCAACTGCCTCTCGCACGGCCAGAGCCTCCTTGGATGCCAATCGGCCTGTCACCCTCAAGAACTTCGATACTGCGGCTGAGAAATCGCAGGAGATTGCGAAGCTGTTGGGGGTGCCGGTGTCAGACGCCTACAAGGCTCACCTCGATCTGGCTTCTATCAACCTGAAAGTTGGTGGGTTAGCGCTCCATGACGGTGACATCCCTCTTCGTCAACTAGGTCTGGGGTCTCGGCGAATGCTGCTGTGCGGTATTCAAAAGATGGGTTTGGAAGAGGGCCACATCACGTTGTTTGACGAGGTGGAGTTTGGCTTGGAGCCGCACAGAATCACCCGTCTTATCAAGCACGTCCGAGAGGACAAGCGAGGTCAATACTTCCTCACCACGCACTCGCCCACGGTCCTGCGAGAACTGACTGTCAAAGAGCTATACGTAGTGCATAGCAAGGGTGGGGTAGTGCAGATCACTTCCGCAGCGAAGGACGGTCTGGAACAGCTTGAAGTGCAAGGAAAGATTCGGTCCAGCACTGAAGCGTTCTTGGCGAAAAAGGTGGTGGTCTGTGAGGGCGCTACCGAAGTTGGATTCGTGCGAGGATTTGACGATCACCAAGTCGGCAAGGGCAAGGACCCTCTGTCCTATCACGGCGTTGCCCTTCTGGACGCGAAGGGTGCCAGCAAGATCAAGGGCTTAGCAAAGGCGTTCAAGTCGCTCGGCTATGATGTTTCAGTGCTTGCAGATGCAGACGCTGAAGATCAGTTCTCTATGGCGGACGCTGCCGCGCTTGTGAAATTGGGTGTCTCGGTCCACATGTGGAGCGACAAGCTCTCCTTGGAAGAACGAGCACTCCAAGATTTGCCTTGGGACAGCGTACTGTTCAGCTTGAGGCTTGCTCAAGATGAGTTGGGCTTTGCTGTCTATGATCAGGTGCGCTCCAAGTTTCAAGAGGCGCTTGACCAGGACATCGCTAAGTGGGCTGATGGTGCGAAGCTGCGGACCGTGATTGGGGTTGCAGCTAAGAAGGGCGGCTGGTTCAAAGACACCACGCGGGGCGATCAGTGGTTCAAAGTCGTGAGCCCTGCGTTCAACGACGCCGCATTCTCAAGGAGGGACTTGGCAGTCAAACTGGGGGCGCTTTGGACTTGGGCAGAGCATGTCTGAGGAATTGGCCCTCAAGCTCAACGACTTCACTACCAAGGGGTATGTGATCGCGCCGGCCGGCTACGGCAAGACGCACCTCATTGCCATGGCAGTGAAAGCTGCCAGCAAGAAGCAACTGATCTTGACCCACACCTTCGCGGGTGTGAACTCCATCAAGGCCAAGATGACGGCTCTTGGCGTGCCGTCTTCCAAGTACCAGATTGACACGATTGCGAGCTGGTCGCTGCGGCTCTGTTTGGCCTATCCGAAGAATTCCGGTTGGAAGGTAGAGCACCCCACAAGCAAGCAGTGGAAGAAGCTCTACGAGTGCTGTTCTGGGCTACTGGGGAAGCAGTTCCTTCGCCGCGTCGTCGCTGCCACCTACGCCGGCGTCTACGTGGATGAGTACCAGGACTGCTCGGATATGCAGCATGGCCTTGTCTGTGTCTTTGCTGAGTTCATGCCCTGCCGAATCTTGGGCGATCCGATGCAGGCCATCTTCGACTTTGGTGGTGACGAAGGCAAACCCGTTGATTGGACGGTAAGTGTCTATCCGACGTTTACCTGCCTCGGTCAGCTAGATACTCCGTGGCGCTGGAAGACAACAGGTGACCCGAAGCTTGGGGATTGGCTCAAGAAGGCGAGAGAGGCCCTGGAAAAGGGTCAAAAGATCGATCTTTCAAATGGCCTGCCTGCATGTGTGAAACGTGCCCATACGCCCCCAGAATTCCTGGCGTCAAAGCAGTACTCCTCTCTCATGGACTTACTTGGGAATCACGATAGTGTGATTGCTCTGCATGGTGGCGATCAGCAGTCCAAGAACAAGACCCATCTGTTAGCAAGAACCATGGGTGGAAAGTTTTCTTCCATTGAAGAGGTTGAGGGCAAGGATCTTCACTCGTTCATCAAGAAGCTTGTTGCAGCCCAAACAACCCAGCAGGGCTTCCTCCTAGCTTTGGCTTTTTCCAAGAAGTGCTTCACTGGTATAGGGGACATTTTGACGGCCGGGACGAAGAAAGGTGAGGTCGCAAAGCAGAGCAAAGTCACCAAGTACCCGTTGGTCCTTCATGCTGCCAATGCCTATCTGAACAGCCCAACAAGTGCTCACCTTAGAGCATTCTTCTTGGCGTTAAAGGACAACCCTAAAACGTCAGCCTACCGTCGTGACCTGCTGTATCGCTTTCTCAACGTTCTGAAGATTCACATTGACGGTGGCGGTGCGACACTGGTTGACGCGGCAAACCTGTACCAACGTGAAATGAGGCGCACGGGAAGGCCCATCAGCCACCGTAAGCTCATCGGTACAACGTTACTGGTGAAAGGGCTTGAGTATGACCATGCAGTCATTCTCGATGCAGACACTCTGGACGCGAAGGATCTGTATGTTGCAATAACCCGTGGCGCCAAGACCCTGACGATAATTGGCGAGAAGCGGTACCTGCCGGTATGGTGAATCGGCTAAGTTTTCCTAGATAACCCAAGGTAGCGTTAGGTCATGCTCAGAATTCTGCAGAAGCCTCAGCGCAATGACTGCTCTGGGTATATCTCAGCAGTCATTGGTTTTTGCTGATTTGAACGACAGCATCCGGCCAAAAGCGGTCTTTCAACAACTTGGTGGCAGGTATAGAGGCAGGGGCACGGCGGCTAGCTCTTGCCGATTTACTGTGTCCTTGGTGGTAAGCCCGAGCCACTGTGCCGGAAGAGCGCTACGATCCGGCCCGAATCGCACGATCACGATCTCGGCATGCAATGTCATGCCATTCGAAAAAGTCAGCGTCTGCATGGCACTGTTATTCTGCGCGGAAGTGAGCGTCACGTTCCGGGTTACCTCCAGAAAAGGGGATACGCCCGCACCGACTGCCTTCTTCGTGCATTGCTCTAGCAGGTGCACCAGGAAGCGGTTGAGCGCATAAGCCTTGGAAAAGCACGCATCCTTGATGCACAGGTGCACGCTGCTCACGTCCTTGCGCAAGCTGGAAAGCACAGCCAGCTTGACGTACTGATCTCCCGCGAGCGATGTGGCCAGTTTTTGATAGGCGGCGTCGAGGATGGGTAGCTCCTGGTTACGGAAAGGATCCGTCGCCGTCCAGATAGCGTTGAGCCCATGCTGTGCCTCCATGGCTTGGATATCAGCCAGCGCCTCGGGCAATACCTTGTTCGTGTCCTTGGCCAAGAGCCGATCCCAAGTGGCGAGAGGATGGTCGTCAATCGTCGCCGCTCGAAGCGCATCTTGCAGGCCACCATCGCCACCGCCGATCACTACCACTCGCGGCGGTGAGGACAGGCCACAATAAGGTTTTCGAATGTCGTCATTCGCCCAGAAGGCGTTTCCCTGCAGCAAGACGTTACCGCTGCTGTCAGTGACGATGTTGTTCTCCGCTCCCATGCCCGCAGCCAGTAGCACGAAACGTGGTATCAGCGGGGTGTATGGCTTATGGCTTCCACCCCAAGGAGTGCCGCCATAAATGGTGACCGCACGCGTGTGCTTGCGTGGATGTCGCTTTTCCGCGATACACCGTTCGGTTTCGAGCCAATGCTTGACGTCTCGATTGGTTGCGAGGCTGTTGATCCCTACCTGTAGCCTAAGTCGGCCGCCCGAATTGGCGATGGCCTGCTTGAGGATCGGCTCCCAATCCTTGACAAGATCATCTGGATTGGCCGGGAAGCTGGTGCTGAATGGCAACGCCGTCGGTTTGCCAGCAGCCCAAGGAAACAGCGCCTCATTCACTGGCGGAGGCATTTCTTGGCAGCCATGTACTGCCAGTGGCCATTCGTACATGTACGGACCCACGTATCGCGTGGCAACACCGCGCTGCAACCGGAAAGGCGCATCTACCGAAGCATCGACGATTTGGACCTCCACACGGTGGCGCGCAAGCACCATGCCCGCCACGACGCCAGCAACCCCGGCACCGACGATCAGCGCCTGTTGGCCGGGCTGGAATTGGTTGCCCGCCACAAGTGCTTCCGCAAGCGCCACGGCGCGATGGATCTGATCGCGCATGCTGACGTGATGCAAATTGCTCGACAGGTCAAAGAGGTTCGGTCCGACCTTGTAGGCCAACAGCGGTAGCGCTGAGACACTGATCATCCGTGAGCTCCTTCTTCCGGAAGTCCGGCGCTGAATGCAGCGTCAAGTAAGGCATCCTGCGCGTCATCGGATAGGCAGAACAGTACGCTGTGCCCAAGGATCTCGGACAATCCCGCCCCGCCGCCGTCACCGGACTGCGGTCCGGTGGGTCCTCCAGGTGTACCACCTTCATCGCCACCACCGTCAAAGCTTGGCGAGGGCAAATCGTTGTCAGGCAAGATGCGACCGTCGCTCCCAATTGACAGCACGCCGATTTCCGCGAGGCCGGCGAGCACTTCTTCCATTTGCTCAAGTCTCTCTGGGCCTACTAAGTTCTTCCCTTCCTTCGACCGCATGTTCTCGCGCTCCACCTCAAGCAGTCGGAGCAGGTCGCGAGCCGTTCGGGCCTGTCCGTTCCTGACGAATTTCAGGACGTGGTAGACGTAGCTGTGTCGAAGAGCCAATGCGTTCCCCTGGGTCGTAGGTTGCCCCCTGACGGGGGCCGTAAATCAAATACTAGTCGGAAAGACGCCATAGCGCTTTCAATGGCCGATGCATGCTTCGTCCCGCCCAGTACTAATTTGGCGCCTATGAGCTAACCATGATCCGTGGGGGTGCATCGCAAATATGCAAGCGGGGCAACATAAGCGAAGCCCTTCGAGCATGTCTCATCTCGAATGGCTGTTACGGGTCGCATGACGCCCTGCGGCCAGGATGAGTCGCTCGTGATCGACGTGCTGGACCTCCGCTTCGGGTCGGCAGCTGCCGTCAGCACCTATCAATGCCAAATGACTTCACGTGCTGGAGCGGGTTCAAGGTCATGGCACCGAAGGTTCCGGTCCCGATAGCCTTGTCCCGCTGCGGCTGGGGCTTCTCCTTGTATAGGGGGTTTCAGCCACCATCTCGCTGGGCGGCTTACAGGCATGAAGCCCACTGCGCGCAACTAGGCAAATCGCGCACCGAACTCATTGATCTCGCGATATGCCATGACGCGAGGGTTCTTGGTTGCCAAGGGGAACTTGCTGACCACGACGTGCTTCACGGAGCTTAGGCCAAACTTGTCCAAGAGGAGATGTTGACGGGCCTCATCCTTCTCTAGGGCTTTGGCGTAGGATCTATCCAAGCTCCTGTTGTAGCGTAGGAACAGCTTCTGATTCTGCTCCATGCGAGCCAGATCTAGAAGATTGTTCTTGCATTGTACGTTGTAGATGATGCCATCCTTGAGTGCGATCACATCGAACTCCTGGCACTGAATCCGCTTGACCTGCTGAATATTGAAGTCCTGATCGGCCAATGCATTCCTCACCAGCGTCTCGAAGTTGAAGCCAGCGCGTATCTGAAAGCGCTTGACTCGGTTGAGGCAGACGGTCGCCCACTTCAACGCAAACCTCGAAAGCAAGGTCACCGTGGTTACTGCATTTCCGCCCACGATAATGAAGGGAGCGAACGAGTTTACGGCCTCTTCGAAGCTGTCACCTGCGTACACGAGCTCTCGCCGCGCGGTTGTCGAAAGCGCACAAAGACTCATGAGGGAGTTGAGCTCAGACTGGCTGATCCGGATGTGATAGTTGTCCTGAGCACGCTCGCTGCACGCGACGATGAACCTGGCCATTGGGCTGAACTCCGTCGTTCCTAACGCAAACTCGGCGTACATGGCCTCCATTGTCATGAGGTCATTACATAACTCCGCTGCGGAGAAGATCTGACCCTTGGGAACGGAAAGGCGACCCTGAAGTTTGCCAGAGTCGATCTTGTCGCGTTGCACCTCGGTCATGGACAGCCTGTCGGGCTCCAGGTAAATCTCATCGAGCGTGTCGAAGGAGTAGTTTCCATGACACATGGTGGGTCCTGCCGTCAGCACAAAGTCATCGTGCATCTTCGCGAGAAGTAGTTTGCGATACAGAGTGGTCAGCCCGACACAACTCATCTCGACGATGGGGAGAAACTGATTCAACGCATCTAACGGCTGCACCCTCTGCGCACCCTTGCAGTAGCTGGGCATGCAATACAGGAACGCTAACATCTGACGGCGACGGGATTGAAGATAATCAAGCGCCCCATCGACACTGCGGAGTTTCTCTCCGCACGGAAATCCCCGCTTGCGAATGCCATCGCCAACGACGGCAATCATGGTCAACGTACGGAGGTATCGATCAACAACAGGCGGAGCAAGTTCCGTTAGCAGCATTGTCCTAATCTGGAGGCGATGCGCCAAAAGCCAGTTGGGGTCATCGAGCCTAATCGCTCCCAGCTGGTAGACGAGGTTTTCAACTTCGAGCCCGAACATCGGGATGTTGATGAACTCCTCAATGCCACGCCAAGTCTCTATCCACGCAGATGTTGCGCTGCCGACCTCAAAAGAAGCCAAGACGCGTCGGATTCCACCCGCATGCTGGTCGATCTGACTTACAAGGAGTTCCTCGGCGTCAGCGCCGGACAGTTCCTGAAATGTAGTATCCATACCTTCCTCAATCCCCAGCTCAACTTCCTTCATCGTCCCCGAACTACGGCTTATGAGGAACTCAGCCTTCTCTGCTGCGGCCAATCCTCTGGGACCAGTGCCGGTGGTTTGACCCAAGGATTCTCCACGAGCGCATCCTGGAACCACTGGTCTCGTAGATTCGCGTGCTCAGTAACGATCAGCTGGAACCCTGGTGCATCCTCTCGCGTGAATTTATAGAGCAGATCGAACAGGCGCCGCACCGCCACCATGTCGGCGTCAGCTTCCGTCCTCTGGATAGAACCGTCCGCCTGCTCGTAGACCTGTTCGGAAGGAAAGTAGACTTGCGTCGGCTGGTCGATCAACAAGAAGCGCGGGATGGGTCGATTGTTCTTGGCCGCAAACAGATGCAAGGCAAGTAGCGCCGACAGGTGATATGCCAGATGATTCTCACCGCCGCCGGTCCTACTCATCGGCACCGGCCGCTCTGGCCGATCAATCACGACAGTGAGGTTCATCAGGTCAAACCGGGCCGGAAACTCGCAGAACTCCGCGTCGAACTTGCGGATGTACTGCGAAACTTGGCTTGAGATGATGTTGAGGATCGAGCTAAGTCGATCACTACTATCATCGGCACCAATGCTCTCTTGCAGGGCCTCAATCGTCGACCTGAGGCGGCGCTGCTCAGCTTGGAGCCTCGCGAGTTCATCGTCCGGAGTGAGGTTCTCCAGAAACAGGCTTACGCGACCCACTACCCGTGCCGCTGCCGCGTTACGCGTGCCCATCGTCGCTATCATTTCATTTGCCGCGATGGCTCCGGCAAGCTCGGCTTCCTTCTCCCTGATCGAACCTGCAACCCCTCTCAGCTCCTCGTCCAGCCCCTTTTGGTAGGCATCGAGCTTGGGACGCTGACCAGTAGCGATCAAAAGTTCAGCATCGAGGGACTCAAGCTCCTTGAGGAGCACCTTCGCAACCGGTGATTCAAGCGCCAGATTCCGCTCGCTGAAGGGCCACTGCCACTCTCCAGTCGCGGGATTCCTCGGCAATGCCTTGATGGAGGACAGACGATCGCGCTGTTCGGCAGCTTCAGTCTCGTAACCACTCGCACGCTTCGCGAAACGACGGGCCGCATCGATTCGGCTCTGAACGTCATCCCGATCCTTCCGGAGCGCCTCGATTTCTTGTTCCAGTGCAGAAGTTCTGCTTCCGTCATCCTCGGAAGCCTGCTCAGGCTTCCACCGGAGCGCGCTCTTGAGGATTTCGATCAGCCGATCAGCGTCGGCTCCCTCGATGTTGTCACTGAGCACCCCCACCGCCTTAGCTTCTGAGTAGAGGCTGATGGCTCGCTCGTGAGAGGTGTTGATAGCCTCTCTTGCCTGCTCCAGCAGTTTCGCATTGAGCCTTAGCTCGCGCTGCACGACACGCAACTTCGCTTCGAGTTCATAACGATCGTTGGATGAGATACCCAAGAGTATTGGAAGAGTGTCGCGGATCGCTTGGGGCTGGAACTGCTCGTTCTGTCGGTAGAAGAGCTGATCCTTGTTAGCTACCAATCCTTGCTTCTGGAATAGGTAGTAGAACGTATGTTTTACGTTCGCCTCAAAGCTGTCACGACTTTGATCAATCGGGACATCGGTCTGGTTGGTCGGAATACCCAGTAGGCGAGACAGGAGGTCTACAACTGCCTCATCATCGGTGTTTTCGCTCAGCTCCTCAAATGCGGGAGCCTTAAGGTCGCTCCCCAGGCGCACCATTGCCGTACTGCAGCTCGCACCGCCACCGCGCGGCGTGGGCTTGGCTACAAGCACCTGCTCTCGATCAAAATGGTAGATCACGGCGAACCACGCAACCTTGTCTCGGATGATGCCTTCCGGAACATTGAAGGTCGACCTTCCCATGCAGTACTCCACGATCTCCGACAGGGCGGACTTGCCGGTGGAGGACCTGCCGGTGATGACATTGAGGCCATTTACCTTGAATTCCAGGTCGCGGCGCTGCCCGTCGTGGCTGTAGATATGGATGGACTTGATCTTCATGGACGGATTCCGAAAGTCGTGTAGATGGTTACGCGGTCGGCGATGGTTGCGAACTCCTTGCCCACGAACCGTGCTACGCGCTGAGAGGCAATGGTCTCCGCGGTTCCCTTGGTGTCGACAGTCTTTCGCAGTGTCTTGTCCACAGTGCGGATCCTGCCGTCATCGGAGACAGTGATGCAGCCTCGCTCCATCATTAGGCCGAATGCTTCCAAGGCATAAGGAAGCATGGCGGTCGCCCTCTCCGCGAAGCCGACGTGTACCTGGGGATTCTTTTCAGCCACCTTGAGCAAGTAGCCACGTGCCCCTGCGGCCAAGGATTCGCGCGAGTATTTGTGTAGGCACAGGGGAAGGATAAGCAGCGTCAACGAATAGGGCATGCCCCGGTCATCATTCTCTTCAAAGCCCTGAAGAGCGCGGAAAAGAATCAGACCGCAGAACGCTGGATTGAAGAGGTTCCTGATCTCGAAGGGACGCTCGTCCCAGGGCTTGATCTGAATGGTACCTTGTACTTGGGCATTCATGCGGTCACCTCCAGTGCCTTACCTACGCGGCTAAGGAATCGCGGGTGCCAATAGACTCTTGGTTCAGGCGCATTGGCCAGGATGTGGTAGTTGCCACGCGTGACGTAGGGTTCGGTGACGCGCTCTCGGATACGCAGTGATTGAATCTTTCCGCTCTCAAGGTCCGCCCATTTGTACAGCTCTTTCCCCGCACGCTTCAGCGCGTCTTCCGCACTGTGCTCGTCCAGCTCCTCGAAGACCACGTCCTTGAAACGCCTCCACTCATCGACAAGCCTATCCTCGTAGCCTTCGATCTCACCGGACACAAGAAGGTGTTCACGTGCCCATTCGGAGCGCTGCGCGAATGCGCGATAGAAGTCGAGGATGGCGCTGTAGATTCGGTCTCGCGAGATGCCAATCTCCTTCAGCTGCCGCACGAATTGTCGCGAGTCGCCATCGATGTCTATGTCCTCCTCGGGCATCTTGCCCGCGAAGGTGATGGGGAGATTGTCGGATCTGTACTCCTCGGACAGGGAAAACAGCTTTTCTGAGATCTCGGCACCGACTACAGCCTCCGTCCTTGCGCCGGTCAGCAGCAGGATGACCTGTTCATTCCACCACCCTTCCAGCCGCTCAAACACGGCGCTCCTATGCGGGGGACGGATGATTCGCATGGACGGCCCTTCCTTGATCAACGTTGGAATGTCATCAATTCGTGGACTGCGGTCGAGGATCAGGATGCGCGCAAGAAAGTCATTCTTTTCGACATCGCTAAGCTCGTTGAACTCCTTTTCGATCTTCCCGATAAGTTCTGACTTCGACTTGGCAAGAGCTTCTTCAGCTTGCTCTCGCGGCGTCTTCAAGGTGGCCACACCTGGAGTCTTGCAAGCCAGGAAGCTTGTAAGGAACGAACCTGCAGCGACCTCATCGGTCGTGAACAGGAAGAACTTCAAATTTGACTTGGCGCGTCCATCTCGCTTGTACCTAGCAAGCCAGATACGCACGGACTTCCAGAAGTCCGTGGATAGATCAGTCAGGCGTTCGCCGATAGCCTTGTGCTTGAGCGAGGCGAGCGACTTTCCGCCATCGCCGTCTTCGAAGTCTACGTCGTCGTCCTTTTCAAAGAGGACGGTGGTGGCTTCCGGCAGCAGGAGCATCTGATGCAGGGCCAGTCGTCCTTGATAGATGTATCCCAACCCCTGCTCACCGGCAGCGTACTTGTCGCTAGATGACTCAACCATGCCCAAGTCCTTTCCTTGATTCTCGGCTTGCAGGTATGACGGAATAGCAGGGGCGGATGCTTCTTCCTTCGCATCGTGTCCTGTTGTGGCTTCATTGCCCCTGTGACTATGGCCGCAGTCACCTCCCCACTCGGCTGTCGCCAGCGATGGTAGCAAATCGCAGGGAGACAATGTCTCTCCCCGCATTCCATAGATATGATGGGTCGTCTGGCCTGCTTCTATAATGCGGGGCATGGCTTGCAACTATGATGGCACCGGCTCAGGCGTGGGGCTTCTAGTTCCATGCCTGTTAGAGTCACGCAAGCGCTGGCCATGCTCATCCAAAGGGCGGCGAAGCGCAGTACTGCTAGTCATACCTGATGACACAATTTGGATGAGTTTGGAGTCCGACTGGAATCCGAAAAAGAGTTGCTCGGGAAATTCGACCGACCGAACTGATGCCCGCTTCAGGCCGGTAGCCGTCGGTTGCCATGTCAGGCATAACTGTCGAGCGGTTGCGTTGCACCCTTTGATTAGAACTGATTTCAGACCCTTAGTACTACGCTGAAGCAGGATCCCCCTGCTTTGCGTGTGCGCCGCGCATCGGCGTATCGCTTCGAGTACTAAGCATGAAAGATAAATCCGAGTTCCTCTACTGCGTCTTCATCGTGGCTGCGGCCATCTTGTCGGCCGTAGCCCGTTGTTCGTTTACCCGCCCCGACCAGTTCGGTCGGGACTCTTACGACTAACCCCCCAATCCAGATAGACCCACAAGGCCCGGCATCGTCCGGGCCTTGTGCGTTATGCCGTCTATGAAAGGAGACCGAGATGCATCACGTTGAAACCATGGCCTATGCAGGCCAAGTCCCATGGCATGGCATCGGAAGCCAGCTGGCTCCAGGGCAGTCCATTGAAGTATGGCGCGAGCGCGCCGGCATGAATTGGTCCTTGGAGGAAGCCGAAGTGCGATTCGCCGCCGAGGCTGAAGATCAGTATCCGGTGCGGGCGTTCCCCGGGCAGAAGGTGCTTTATCGCTCTGACACCAAGCGACCGTTGGCCGTGGTGTCCAAGCGCTATCAAGTCGTCCAGCCGCGGGAGATCCTCGAGTTCTACCGCGACCTGACGCGGTACAGCGGCTTTGAGCTGGAAACGGCAGGCGTTCTTCGCGGCGGGCGGAAGTTCTGGGCATTGGCCCGTACGGGGCAGGGTGTGGCCCTAAAGGGACAGGATCAGGTCAATGGCTATCTTCTTCTGGCTACGGCCTGTGATGGAACGCTGGCTACCACCGCCCAGTTCACCTCAGTTCGCGTGGTGTGTAACAACACCCTGCAGATCGCTGTTGGGGATCGAACCGGAGCCATCAAGGTCCCGCACCGCAGTGCCTTCGATGCTGACAGGGTCAAAAGCCAGTTGGGTATTGCTATTGAGGGCTGGCATGGCTTCGTGGAGCGGATGCGCATCCTCTGTGAGACACCAGTGGACCCTGATTCGGTTGATGGCGTGCTGCGAAATTTGCTCACGTATTCAGCGGCTCAGAATGGAAAAGTCATCGTGAACGAGCAGGCTGTAGCCAAGGTGCGGGCGCTGTATGACGGACAGGGTAGGGGGGCTAGATTGAAGACCAGCAAGGGCACGGCGTTTGGCTTGCTCAACAGCATTACCGAATTCGTGGACCATCATCGGCGGGCGCAGAGTACGGAGAACCGCTTGGATGCGGCCTGGTTCGGCCAAGGGGCATTGCTCAAGCAGAAGGCTTGGAGGGAACTGCTAGGGGAAGCCGCATGAATGTCTCGCTGCAGAAGCAGCGCCTGGAAGAGCTACCTGGCGGCTTGAACGAACGTGACAGCTTCGTCCTCTCCCAGGCATTGGAAATCCTAGAGAGAAGAGCAATGGTCAGTGGCCTCCTATTGGGAGATCCGGATGTTGCCGGCAGGTTCTTCCGCCTGCGTCTAGGGCATGAGATCCGCGAGCACTTCGAGGTGGCGTTCCTCGATGCCCGCAACCGCCTGATCGCCGTAGAAAGGTTGTTCTCAGGCTCGATAGATGGTGCTGAGATCCATCCCCGGATTGTCGTCCAACGTGCCTTGGCCCTGAACGCAGCAGCGGTCCTACTGGCTCACAACCACCCGAGCGGGCATTGCGAGCCATCAGAAGCGGATCGAGCCATCACCAGGCGATTGAAGGAAGTACTGGCGATGGTGGAGGTGAGGGTCGTCGACCATCTTGTGGTGTCGGCGAGCCAAGGCACCTCAATGGCTCAGCTCGGGCAGATCTAAGGCCCGGATACCTAGGAGAGCAGCATGAAGGAAACGGAGACGTCCTGGTCATCGACCAGGGCGGCAATGGCTCGCGCCAAAGCAGCTGATTTAGACCGGCAGGCCCGGGAGGTAGAGCGCTCAGCTGCCGATGGAAACTGGCGCATGAAGGCTCGGGCTAGAGAGGCGGCCAGCCGGCTTCGATTGCGAGCTGGGAGGTACCTGGTGGAGGCTCAAGGTCACGAAGAACATGATCTCCCACTCTTCCCCTAGCCCGCAGGAGGGGACTTGCCTTCTGCGTAGCCCTTGATCAAGTTCAGAACGGCTTGTTGTCTTGATGCTGGAAGACGCGCGACCAGAAGGATGACTTCTGCCAAGACGTCAGATGTGGCGTGGAAGTAAGCAACAGGAACGCCGAGCGCCTTGGCCAATGCTTCAGCGGTTTCGGGATCAGGATCTCGTAACCCCAACTCGTAGCGCGAGATACGTGGTGCGGCGCTATTGGAATCTTCCAAGCCCAAGACGGCCCCCAAGTCAGCTTGACTCAACCCAGCTTCCAGTCGGGCCGCGCGTAGGCGACGACCAAAGACGGATTTTGGAATGGACGGAGCAGGCATGGAAACGGCACAAGGCAAGCGGTGTCCAAGTCTGCCTGTTTCATCATCGCATCACATTTGCCATTATGGCAAATGATGGAAGTCGTGATCTTGCCCAACTGATCCCGTACCAACCAATCAGACCTTTCAAGAGGCGCGTGCGCTTAAGGATTGACGGATATCCAAATGTCACAAGAGGACTACTACGAAGTCCTCGGGGTACGCCCCGAGGCACCCCTCTGGGAAATAGAACTGGCCTACAAAGGCCGGCGGAGCCAGTACCACCCTGACCGCTACGCCGCGGGGGACGAGGCTGCGGTGGCATGGGCGACGGCCAAGATGCAAGCCATCAACAAGGCCTATGCCGTCCTCAAGGACCCGGACCAGCGCGAGCACTTCGACCGTACCCAGGCATCGGCCGGGCCCGCTGACCCAGGTCCCCGAAGGGAGCGAGCCAGGGCCTCAGAGCCCCCGCCGCTCCGCTCACTTCGAGAAGCACTGGAAGGGCTCGAGTTCAGCAATGAGCCCTTCGAGCGCGTGTTCGTGGCTCCCCATATCCCCAGGAAGAAGCTCCTGGGCGCTCTGGACAGCTACGGGGAAGGACTGCGAGCCCAAGACATAGTCGTGCTCATCGACGACACGGTGTTCGGCGGTGCCAGGGAAGGCGTGCTGATCACCGAGGCCCAGATCCGGGCCAAGGCCAAGTTCGAAGCGGTGGATACCCGCCTGCTGGGATGCCTAACCCAGATCACCGCCCACGGCGCCCACGTACGGATCCAGGGCGAGCCGTTCATCAGCTTGAGCATCCCCAACCCAGATGACCTGCGCCTGTTGTTCGAGGCCGTCAGTGAGCATCTGAAACAAACGCACTAACTCCAACCAACGAGGAAACACATGAGGTACTTGATAGGCATGTACGGCGTAACCGTACTCATCGCTGCGGTCTGTTTCGATATCTGGGGGCGCTACGCGTACAAGGGATTCTTTTACAACCTGGGCCAAGCCCTGGTGTGGCCAGCTGTCATGTTTCCGTCGATCGGTAAGCTGATCAGTGGCGTTATCTGGGTCCTCGTGATCATCGCCGTGCTGGCGCTTGTGAGGAGGCGGTAAGCATGCTGATCAGAATCTCTCTGCTAGCAATGCTTCTGGTGTCACTCGGAGGCTGCAAAAGCCAGCTGGACAAAGTCCGGGGCGAGTTCATCGATAGCTGCATGAGCAGTGGTGCCTCGAAAGCACAGTGCTCCTGCACGATGGACAAGCTGCAGGAGCACTACGGAGAGAAGGGATTGGTCGCCATAGAAGAGCGTGGCTATCCACCAATGGGCTTTGCCGAGCAAGTACAGGTAGCTGCTGGCCAGTGCCGGTGAGCCTAACTGCGGGTCCAGCGCAGGGCGGTCCCTAGTTCCGACACGCGCCCGCTGAGCTAGGGAACTTTCAGAGTCGTTTCAATGATGCGTGTAGATGCCCTAGTGCATTCCACACCATATCAACCAATGCCCTTAAGGGCTTCGAAGGAGTATAAATGAACATCAAAGGATTTCTTGTAGCCACTGCGTTGTCAGCCGTAGCGCTGTCAGCTTGCACCAAGGCAGAGACGCTTTCGCGCGAAGGCGATATCAACCTGGCGGGATGCAAGGTTCCTGCAGGACTGACAACGGAACAGGTTCAGGCGGTGCGTTGTACACCTGTCTCCGCGACCCCTCACGTAGAAGCTCCCATGGCGTCAGAGGCGGAGAATGAGGTTGTAATCAATGAGGCGCTTGCTCCGCAGGCAGCGATGAACGGGCACGACGAAGAGAATATTGGTGCGCGCAAGATCGTGAAGGGTGATCTGAACGGTGATGGTGTCGAGGACCGCGCTGTGCTTTTCGTACTGGAGGGAGGAGGCGGAAGCAATGCCTACTCCACGCACCTGGCTGCATTCCTCAGTGAGAGCGGAAAGTTGAAGTTCATCTATTCCACGCCGGTGTCGGGCTACGGAGAGGAGGTGCAGGGCATATCCTACGGGGATGGAATGGTGAAGATGAAGAAGCTAGGGCAGGGGGAAGGCGATGCCATGTGCTGCCCGACAGCTGAGTACGAAGTGGACTACCTGCTCAAAGATGGGAAGTGGCTGGAGATATATCCCGAGGATGAGGGCACCGCTCAAGCGCTTTGATGGCAGAACATGATGCTTGCTGTGAATTTCTACACAAACATGCATAAGGTATGAGAGATGCCGGATAGACGTGAGAAGCCAATCAATCCTCCTTCAGATGCCTAACGTGCAACAGAAGGAGTGGTAAAGAAGGGACTGCGCACTTACCGTTTCTCCCTAACAACCTGATGCGGCGCTGTTTGAGCCGTTCCAAAGAGGTCACCTACTAGCGTGGGTGGCCTTTTCTTTTTTTCAAGACAGGGGCTCCATATGGCGACGTTCCATTTCGAAGTGAAGACCGGTGGCAAAGGCAGGGCAGCACCGCACAGCCTATACATAGCCAGGCAGGGTAAGTTTCGAGGACGAGACGATTTGGTTCTGACCGGTAGCGGGAACTTACCTTTCTGGGCAGATGGTGATCCAGTAGAGCTATGGAAAGCTGCTGATGCGCACGAGCGGGAGAACGGAAGCGCGTATCGGGAAATGATCATCGCGCTGCCCAATGAAATCGGTATATCGGGGCTGCGCAATCTAGTGGAGGACCTTGTCACACTGCTGGCAGCCTCCAAGCCCTATCAGTTCGCGGTGCATGAGCCACAAGCTTCACTCGATGGCAGGGTTAACACGCACCTGCATCTGATGGTTTCGGATCGGTTGCCTGACGCTATCGAACGGGATGAGCGTCAGATGTTCCGGCGATACAACGGTGTACGGCCTGATGCAGGTGGGTGTAGGAAAGATGGCGGCGGAATGACCCGTGTGCAGTTGCGTGACAGGTTGATTGCATTGCGGTGCAATGTGGCTGCTGTGCTCAATGGCCATCTGGAACGGCACGGCTTTGAGGGAGTGCTCGACCACAGGACGTTAGAGCAGCAGGGTGTCGCACGTCGCCCTGAGCGTCACTTGGGGCCCGCGCGGATCAGGTCAATGTCAGTAACGGAGAGGCTGGCGTACGTCGATGGAAGGCGGGCATTTCAGGGCCAAGGCATTCTTTGATCTTCTTGCCGGTGCGGTCCGAAAGACTCGGACCATTCCCCCAAAGCATCTCGCACTCGATGCTACTTTGTCCTAATTAGGGCAAAGTAGCATTCCGTGCACTATTGTCGGCCCCCAAAAGACGTTGAACGCGCTCGGACGTTTTACTTGGCTTCAAAAAGAAAGGCCGCCCCGAAGGGCGGCCATAGTGAAAACCTTGGAAGGCTTAAAGATGACCCCTGGCACCGAAGACGACCGGGTTAAGTATGATCAAGTGCCTGCCTGAGCGTCGGAGGTAGTTCTCCCGCTCCACTCGAATCACCCCGTCTGCCTCCAGCAAATCCAGGGCAGAGCAAAACCGACCCTGATGGCGGATTGGCCCATTCTTCCGGACATCGTTGCGAGGTGCGTGATTGTAGTCGCGTTCCCAATAGCGCGTGCACAAGTAATCCTTCAATGCCAACGCGTCCTTCTCGTCTTCAGGAAGTTCATTGTGGCTACCAAACTTCTCCTTGAACTCCCTGAAATAGAATTCGACGATGGAAAGCGCACGTTCCAGCGTCGCTCGCTCGACTACATCGCCCTCAAGCCCCTCGAAATGATGGAGGATGCCAGCCACCCTGCTGGCAATCTCTACGGACTTGGAGGCAAAGTCGCGTATTTCCTCATAGGCACCGCCCTTCCCGATCTGCAGCTCAATCAGGTTCTGAGCCTCGACCCACCTTGCCCTTGCATCGGGGGAGAAGCGAAGAATCTTCTTGCTGCGATCACCGGTAGCATGGCGAGTATCGCGTTCGTGAAGGAGCTCGGTGATCCTGCTGTGAAAAACGTCCAGCGCAGGGTGGCGCGAGCTGCCGTCTTCGCGACGGTTCTTGGTCACCCGGTGACCCTGCGTTGACTCGGGATGACACAGCAAGAAGCGGGCCAGAAAGCCGGAAGCTCGTGCCATGTTGTTCGGCTTGTCCAAAAATGCGTTGAAAGGCTCTTCCTGGATCATGAAACTGAGCGTCAGTCGAGGGGCGTAGACCTCGATGATCTCTTTCGCAACATCAAGCGTCGCGATAGCGGGGCCGTCCCATACCTTGTTGAGCGTGCCAAGACCGCGGGCCGCACCGCTTTTCACGAAGGTTTCACCCTCATCTGAAAGAAGTGCTATGGACCTGCTCTGACCTCGCATCGCATTGATCAAAGCGCGCTCCGTTGTGTTCTTCAGCACGATGCGATTGAGTGCGGGCTTGGAGGGTTCCGCCGCCATGCACGCATTGTAGCGTTCGCGCAGCTCACGCGGCTCATCGAGAACAGATTTGGCAATCATTCGATCCAGTGCTTTCTGAGTAGCGTTCCAGTACCGACGCTCCGCCTTGTACTTCTCCGAGGCAGTTTCGTAGGTTTCAGCCTGTGCAAGCTCGTACTCATAGATCGGCTTCAAAACAAGGTTGTCGGTTGACGTTTTGCGCTCACCCGAGTCCCCAATGGTGGCCAGGAAGAGTGCGCATGGGGTCGTTTGGCCGATGGGTAACATCATGTCGATGTCAGCCTGGCAGGCAACGGACATGGCAGTCAGGAACGAGCTGGCAATCATGGCATCCGGCGATTGGACGGCATCCATTACCTCGTCGAAGGCCCGCTCGACGGTTTCGTAGAACTGATTCGCCGGGAATGGGAAGGTAGGGATGTGCTTGTTCATTTGCTGTCCTTGCTGGTAGCGGTCTTGCCCATGGCTTTAGCCTGGAGATCCATCAGTTCCTTGAAGCGCGCCGGATGCAACTTCAGGCCTTGTGCCTGAAGGACCTCCAAGATGGCCTTCTGGGTCACTTGCCTATCCAACAGCTCCAAGATGGTTGGGTACAGCATGGCGAACAGTTGGGTGTTCCGATGCTGTTGCTTGGGCTGCAACGCCTTCAGCGCATCGGCACAGCGGTTTGCCTGGTCCTGCAAGCTGTCGTCGTGTCCAATGGACGGGGGAGTGCTGTTATTCATGGCCGCCCTCCTTAGTACGCCGCGTGCGCATTGGCGCAGGCGTGGACATAGGCCATCACTTCCGACCGCCACCACACTGAAGGGGAGCGGTCAGACGTGCCCAACTTGAAAGGCTTGGGGACTCGGGGGTCATGGGACGGCAGTCGCGGATTAAGGCGGGCATACCAGGTGCTCTTGCTGATACCAACAATGGAAAGCACCTCAGGCAGGCGGATTGCTTGGTCCTGGACTGGGGCACGTTGCAGCGAATGAAGGATGGCTTCCAGGCGCTCAAGGGTGCGCGAGTCGATCTCGTGCGGAGTGGCGCTGAGAGAACTTGCAGCGCCTGCCGAGTTGGTCAAGGCGCGGCGATCGGGTGCGTGGCTGGAATATGCCGATGATGTGTTGTGGGACACGAGTATCTCCTTGTCTGCGCGGGGCCGGCGGCCCTGCTGCGGAGGAGATCATCGCTGACGCCTATATGCCGGTCTGCGCAATAGCTAGCTAACGGCTTTACATATTCAAATTTTTGTGCTTGGCGACTCCTTGTTTCTCTTCGAACTCTTCCCGTACCCGGTCATAGACAGGCTTCATTCGCTTATAGGGCTTCCCGGACTTCCCCCACTTTGTTAACGCATCGGCGACGCGATTATCAATGTGCTCATCAGTTGGCTTTCGCTTTTGCACGTGCTCGTCGTAGGCCTGCAGTGCCTCAGCGCCACCGGGATGGACTCGGATCTGCTTCACGATCGCTTCGATGACCAAATGCATGCTCTCTAACTTGTTGGGAACGATGAAGTCTCGCATCACCTCAAACGCGATTTCTTCAAGCGCATCCCTGCAGGAAAGAGGCGCCTTTGAGGCGCTTTCGCGCTTTGACTCGGACTCGGTCTTCGGGGAGTAGGTCATTCCTAGGTAGAAATTGCACTCCAGCAGCGCGTGGAGAGCTCGGAGAGAGTCTTTTTCATTGAACGCATTCCGTGCCTCGATCCAGTAGGCGATTGCGACTTCCAGCATGTCGTCAATCTTGATCTTCGCGCGTGGCTTCAGTTCTTCGTGTTGACGTTTCAGTTCTTCGAAACGTTCAGGAAACGAGAAGATGCATGTCTGATGACCATCTTCGTCCTGTGTGACCGTAGTGTCCGCCCACGTCTGGGCGAGTTCATTGCTAAGTGCGTCGTAGTCGCTTGCATTCTTGATGATTGACTGCTGCTTCCACTGTGCATACGCAGTTGCATTCTTTCGCTCTCTAAGCTCTGCGCATGTCTTCTTCCATAAGACTTCGAAGGGGCGTGGATCATTCTGTCGATTGATGTGCTTGCTATGGATCTGGTTGAGCAATCGGTCGAACATGCAGTTGAGATCGGGCAGGTCTTGGCTGCTGTTGTATCTGCTGCTGGGGCGCCGGCGCGGCGCAACGACCGTTGTAACCAGAGGACGCTTTGATGAGCGCAGTTGTGAGGATGGAAGCGTGGCGGGCACTTTGGCGGGACTCAACTTAACAGCTCCTTCTGTGGTTGTACTTCCTTGCATTCTGAACAAGTGGGCATGGTGTTTCCAGCGGATTACGACCTGAAATCCCGCAGCTAACGGCTGCATGGATTCGGGGGGGCGGTTCGTGGCGTCGTAAGCCTTCATGGGGACGGAATTGAAAGCGCTGGCTTATGGCTTGTCTTCAATCGCTGCTACTCATACTCCGGCCAGAAGCGACAGCCATTTTGTCTGCGCCACATGGATAGTATCGTCGGCCGGCTGCAGGTCAGTTGAATGGCTCAATGTCTACTTTTGAGTTGAACCCTGATGTAAGGAGTGATCTGAGCCTGTGGCGGCGCTCTGTCGACAATGGGTATCCGCGTCGCAGAGAGCCAGTGCCAAAAGGCTCTTAGTTCTCTGTAGGCACCTCTGAATCTGACGCCATAGGCGAAAATCGCGGCGCAGCTATGAGTATCCGATCACGCAGTGCTTGGTGATCAGATTCGGTGTTTTCATGCATCGGTAGAATGTCACCATGAAGCTGTGCGCGGAGCATATCCCATCGCTTCTCCAGAACACGCCAATGCCCTTCATCGTATGTACCTTCGAAGACAACTTGGCGTACACGAATTCGAGGCACTTCGCTCGCCTGAACGCCTTCCCTAATAGCTATTTCCAACTTCTGTTCCCACAGGCTGCCGAGTCGATCTACGCGGCCGATCTGCTGCTCCACCACGGCTGGATTCCATTCCAAGTGCAACAGGACGACGGTACGGCATGATTCATGAAGATTCAGCCCTTCGCGTCCGACCATGGACTGAGCGATTAAGATGCGCGGGAAGGCGTTGGGTCGGTTAAATGCAAGTTGGAGCAGTCGACGGGTGCCTGGCTCGATGCCGCCGTGCAGCTGACGCGCAAAGGGTCCGCTGGCGTGTGAGTAGTCGTTGTCGAGCTGCTTCAGGATCGCAGCCCAACCCCGGGGCGACCGGGCATCACCCTGGGCAATGTCGTCCGCTGCATCGGTGGCTGTGTCGAGGTTGGCCGCCGCCAGTGCGAGCTCTAGCAATGTCCCTGTCAGTTCTGCTGGCGTCGCAGAGTCCGCTCTATCACCTAGATGATCGGATAGCGCGCGCGCCACGATTGCCAAACTGCTGTGCCCGGTCGTCGCATTCGCTGCCGGTAATGAGGACTCCAGCAGCAGTGCAAGCAACTGGCCATAGTTGGTCTGTAGCTTGGCATCCAGTGAGGTAAGCCCCTGCTGCAGCTTCGCCACTAGTCCATTACGGGACCGCTGGCGGCTGCTCTCCAACTCCCGGTAGGCCCTTCGGAATTGATCATCTAGTGCGGCAAGATCAGCCTCGCGACCATACAGCTGCCGATGTGCGACCCGCACTGCATATACTTCATCCTCTGGTATGGCTCTCTGCGGCCATACAGTGCCATGTTCTAGTGAGCGCAGCATTGCGCGTGCATTGAGCAACTTCATCAGGGCCTGCATCGGCTCGCGATAGCGTGCGAACACAAGCACCTTCTCGTCAGTCGCAACTGTTTCGATGAAGGCCATTGCCTCGATGAGCGCTGGGTGCGAGTACAGCACGTCTTCGCCCGGCACATCTGGCTGGAGGGCACGCTTCATCTGTTCCCTCCACCAGTCTGCGCGGCATTTCCGCTTCTCTTCGTGGTTGTTGCGCGGTGAGTCCACAGGCTCAGGCGTGTCTTGATCTTCCTTGTCCAGAACCTCGTCAATCAGCCGGGCGACACCATGGCCGTTGCCCATAGTCAAACGCTGGAGCTTGCCGTCGCTGTCATGGCGCATATCACTGACAAATGAAAGGGCCTCAGCCGCACAAACCGCCTGCTTCCAGCACGTCGACATCGATTCCAAGCGCACAGGTAGCTTTGCGACATCGCGATAGGCGTTGGTGGGTAGGTGCGTATGTTTAACGAACGAGCGAACGGCCGTATCCTCACGCTTGTCGCGGCGGAGCACATAAGGATCTAGGGCGCCCTTGTAGTTGGCCGCAGCTGCCACATAGGCGGCCTCCACCTTCGGGTCGTGCGGCGAGCGACGCAATGCCTCCACGCAGCTCACATATGCGTCGATGGTTGCAGGCACGCTCTCCTGCTCGACGTGAATCCGTTTCAAGCTTTGCTGCCATTGCACGGCATCAAGCTCTACCGGAGTTGCACTCATTGCGAGCCGCCGCGAGCCAGCGTTCTCCACCAGCACGTTAGCCAGCAAGGAACTCAATAGGCTGTCATCTCCTCGACTTTTGTGCGCTTCGTCGATGACGACCAGATCGAAAATGCCCAGGCCAAGTCCCGTGATGCGGTCCAGCTGTTTGCGCAGCGTGCCTTGGCTTCCATGATGTTCTGGTTCTGCTGACCGCTTCCAGACAGGAATGGATTCGCTCACGTTATCGATGATGTGCCGAGCCGACGAGCGACGCGGCAGTTCGCGCAGATAGCCAGCGATGGACGCCCCCGCAGCGCGCGTCTCCAAGTCGTCGAGCACTGTGCACCCATGGTATCCATAGGGCAGATCGTTACCCAGCACGTCCTTTTGGTAGCGTGCCAGCACTTCCGGCAGCAGCGACCAGCGCCAATTTGGCAGGCGTCCCTGGGGCCAGCGGTTGAAACCATGCGAGAGCAGTACGACAGGCTCCCTGAACCATGGCTTGGCAGTGGTGCCGGGTGTCCAAGCATCGAGGTACTGCAGATAGGTGCGGAGTAGGTCCGGCGTGTGCAATTTTGCCGGCGACAACTCTCGCTGCCATTGTCCACCCAGCCCCGATGGAGCGACGATTGCAACACGTCCGCCTGCGCGAACCACGCAAAGCGCCAAGGCCACCGCAATGCGTGTCTTTCCCATGCCGACTTCATCGGCCAAGATGACGCCGTTCCTCGTGAGCCGCTTGCAGAGCCCGATCAGGCTGGCGCGCTGCCCATCGTTTAGTGGCAGAGCCCCCTTTTCTTGCACCAGCTGACTTTTCAGCAGCACCTTCGCATGCTGAACCACATCATTCCAATCCAACGCCGCAGTCATGCCCCGCCATCCAATGCAGTAAGTCCTTGGGTCTTCCATGCCCGTTCCACCCGGTCAAGCGCGGCTTCGTAAATCGCACCTGCCTCACTGGCGGGGTCTTCTGCGAATTGAGGGCGGAAGGGCACCGCGCGCAGTGCCGAGAGCGGGTTGAGCCCCATTGTCACGAACTGTGCCACAGCCGCGCTATCACGTGTCTGGCATAGGGTCTGCTCCAGACGCACGCACCATCGTGGCCAATCCAAGGTAGATATCTCAATCTGTCGCGAAGCAATGCGTTCGAGCAAGCCCATCATTTGGCGAATCGCCGTACCCTGCGATACCACGCGACGGACGGTGCGCTTGCGCTTGGATGAGTTACCCGGTCCGATGTCTGCGGCGTCCTCGTCGACTTCGAACTCCTCCATCTCGGGTTCCGGTATGGTCGGGAAAGCGAGCAGCTGCTGTTCTGCGTCGACAACCTCAATGCCCTCTAGCGGCGTTGCGCAGACGCGACCATACTCGTCGATCACTGGCACCCAAGCCTCTCGGATTGTGCCCGCATCGCTCCAGCGCTGCCGTACCATTCTGGGGGGGGAGCCGGTCCAGGCATAGCCTTCGGGAATCCGGAGACATGCCACTCCGGACTCGTCCAATACCTCAAAATCTTCAGGTAGTGTTTGCAGCCGTTCGACATCCGGGCCTACAGCAAGAATGCCTTCTACCCGCCAGTGCAGGAGCGCGAGGGGGCCAGAGAAATTCTCAGCCTCGGGGGGCTGCCATGCCTCACCGGGAGATAGAGCCGGCGCGTTAGCATCCAGTTGTGGTCCGCCAATTGGCAAGCGGTCTTGAATCATTGCCTGGTCCTTGCGACGGCCGCTCCAGTAGAGGTCATCCGGGAAAAGGACCACGCCTGCTTCCAGATTGCCGCCCCGTCGCGACATTCGCTGCGTCATCCCAGCGGGGGTGAAATTGCCTGAACCCAGGTAGAGCCACGCGTTAATGCAGGCCTTGGTTCTTTCGTTTAAGCGAGCCGCAAACAAGAACTTGGCATGCAACGTGCGTCGGCTGCTTTCTCCATAGAGTGCTTTGGGGGGTACAGCCGCATGCACCGCGATCGCGTGGTCGGTCTGCTCGAGTAGATAGGCCACGGAGCCCGCGATGGACTGGCAGGCCGATGGATTTACGTACAGCTCCACCTGACCGTTCCGCTTTAGCAGATTGGCAGACTTCAGGCGGTTCACTACGGCCACTGGAACTGCTGGTCGGGTAGTGGCACATGTTTCCGTACCGCCGGGCTGACCTTCGTAGAAGCCAGACCCCATCGCCACATAGCTATTGGGTCCGCGTATCTGTGCCAGCCCGAGGATCTGGTTGAATAGTGGTTGTCTGCGGCTGTCGATGAATCGCGGTGACAACTTGTCTGGATTGTTGCGCGACTTCCCGCACGCTTGCAGCCACGCAGCCAAAGCCAGAGACGCGTCGCCGCCAGATAGCGGAATGCCGGTATCCAGCAGGCGGGTATCGTGCAGGTCTCGTAGTGCATCAAAGAGATTCGTGGCGGCTTTGATATCAGCACACTCTTGAGCGCAGTTCGGACCAAGCTGCTCGCTGAAAACCTGCACTTCGCAAGCCAGGTCCAGGCTATCTTCCACCGTCTGTTGCGTCCAGTTACCGGTAGAAACCACGAGCCGAACACACCATCGGCTCGCATTCTGTTCATGACGGAAGCCCAGTAAAGCGACTTTGGCATGTAATAAGCGGAACGGGCGTTTGGCCGCATTGCGCAACGGCAAGTGGGTCAAGCCCGGAACAGCCGTGGGCAATAGTGCGGGCTGGCCTGGGTCGAGCATGAGTGCCAGCCGAATTTCCCCAGCGCGCATACGCTGATAGACACTCTGGCCCATGAATCGATCCGTTGCCTCGTTGAGGAATCGGACATCGGCCGAGAAACCACAGATCCAGCCGAACATCCCTGCAAAGCCCTCTGGCGGTGCAAAGTGGCCCAGCAATGACTTAGGCGTGTGTTTCACGCCGCTCATACGGCTTTCCTCTCCGAGTCTTCAGCCGTTTGGCGTTCCGATGTGTCGTCCAAATCCATCTGTAGCAAGTAGAGATTTCTGACGCGGTAGGACACACCCACCGGTACGGCCACTGTTCGGTCGTCGGCTTCAGCTTCCCCATCGGCTTCTTTCTCGGCACTCAAAAGAGCGACGGGTGGATGACCGGTATAGGCGGGACCCGGCCGGGCACAGTCGTCCACCAAACGGAGTACTTGATCGTCGCGCTGCAGCAGCGCGCGTAGGGCGTTAACGTCGCCAGCCTGGCATTCGCTGCAAAACAGGTTGGCATCCTCATCGTGGTGACGCAGCGTCAGGAATGTTCGAGCCTGCGCTCCGAGTGCTTTGAGGGCTACAGTCACAGGGTTCGGGAGCTTCTGAGTAAGTGACAGTGAGCGAACCTTACGAGCTTCAAGTACCTGCTCTACGGAGTTCAACACCTCTATCGCCGCTTCACGTACAGCCACCAACTGTGCACCCGCGCGCAGATCATGCCAGTGCTGCTGATCCAGTTCTGCTGGCGCCTTCGCGTCCGCCAGCGACTCCACAGTATCTGGCTGACTTCGCAGGCGGGTGATCCATTGCCATGCGTTTTGGCGGCGTTGGCGCAGGACTGGGTTGAGTGCTAGACCTTGCAACAATGAATTTTTCAGCCACGCACTTGCAGAGGGGGGCAAAGGCCTTAGCGGATTAAGCGCTTCTGTTAAGCCGGTGCTTCCCCATTTTAGCTGGCTGCCACACACCCAATAGCTCAGATGATCTAGCACATTGTTGTTGCCTACGGTCAGGCCTTCCAAAGAGAGAGAGAGGAATACGTCGACGTTGTCATTGCATTCGAATGCATTGAAGCGAACGCTCTGCGTATCAGCCAGTCCCAGTGATGGTAGGGCCTGGGCAGTGGACATGCGCATTGGCTGCGCCACATGGAAGTTGCGCTTGCATGCGCTCCTGAAGCTGGGCGATGTAGCGTCGTCTGGCAACTTATTCCGTCCTCGCAGACGTGGGTTTGCAGTCCACCCGTTTTCTCTGTAGCCAATGATGCAAGCTACCGCTTCGATCGCGTTGGCTATTTCAATGTGGGTAACCAGAACGTTCCAATGTTCTACCCGTTTGGCCACCGCCATGCTGAGTGCGGTGAATAGCACTTGTCGTCCGTACCGCACGCCGCCTATGCCCGGAACGGCTAGTTCGTTGAACTGACGCACGGATGCCCCCAAGCCCAAGGTGCGTGTGCGGCGTGTGCTGGATAGCTTTTCCGGAGCCAGCAGGCCCCATTGACTTCCTGTCATGTATGCTCCTAGAGAATTTTTGCTTGTATGTAGGAGGTGATGGGTACATCCCGCTAAGTTGCAACACGTAAATCCGCTACAAATGATCGACTGTGAACCTACAAATTTAGTGATTGAGGACCGACTGTCGCATCGACTCGCTTGGACTTCCCGTAGGTGTTAGTAGAGACGAGCCAACCGCTGCGGCTTCGCATCCTAGAGATGGATTGTTGATTCCATGTAATTCGAAGCTAGGCTGCATTTAACGCTTCCGGTTCGAGGTACTGACGGAACTCTTCGAAGGGATTTAGCCGCATCTTCCGGGTATCAGAGCTTACTGCCGTTGGCTTTCGGGACGAATTCTCTGGAGGGAACCAACAGCAAGATCAAGTCATCAAGCGTGTCGCCTATGGATACCGAGACGACACGCATTTTTTTATAAAGATTCAGAGAGGCCTTCTCCGGAGTTGGGTGAAGCGCCCTATATGTCCTGGTCTTGAATTAGACGTTTCAGTAGAAATGCATCTAGGCCTTCTGAGATACGCCGCACAATGCCGCCTTTAGGCATCGCCCAAAGCACGATGTCCTTGGCGGTGGTGTCGTAAAGGTAGTAATAGCCATCTCCTTCATCCACCAACGGCAACGCGCCCAGTGGGTAGCTCGCATCCTGGGCCAGTTCATCGTAGGCCGCCAAGATACTGAGGTAGTAGTCGTCAGGTACACCGAGGCCATAGACCTCGGTGCTGCCGTAAACAATCACGCCAAAACGACGCAGGTATTCACGGTACGTGGTGCCAAAGTCAAGCCCAAATTGCTGTTCGGCCCGGTCAATCACTTCGGTCGGCGCCGGGCGGGTAGTGGCCTGGCTTGCGTTGAGCGCGGCCTCAAGCTGGTCGAAAGTATGGGTCATGTTTATTTTCCTGCGTTGAAGTCGGCTGCGCGCGCTTTCCAGTGCTCAGCGCGTTCCTTCGCAAATCCATCACGATTGATCATGGATTCCTGCCGTTTGTTGTGGAGCACGTTGTCGTTCCCGCTGCCACAGTGCTCGGCCCTGGTCAGTTCCGCCAAACAGGAATCCTGCCTTTGACCGATATGATGCAGATCGATGGGCCTGCCGTTCTTGTCAAGTGGCGCAAGCCCGGCCTCCATGCGCTCCAGGTTCGTGGTGCCGAAGAAGTCCTTCTGCTCCAGGTCGATATCCGTGCGCACAAGCGCTGGCTTTCCGCTGATTTCCTTCGCCTCAAGGCCGGCATCCTTGTAGATGTTGGCTTCAGCCTCGCTCCCAATGTCATTCACCAACGATTCCGGCCAGCCGCTGTCTATCAGCTCAGTCCGGGTGTCCTCAGAAACGGGTGGGAGGTCCCCACGGGTTTCCTGGGTGACATGCATTGGCGTGTCCAAGCTGCGAGTGTCGATCTGCACCTCGGTGCGTTCCATCTGGCCCTTGCCCCAAGGAATCTCGTTCATACCGCCACCGCGGTCTATCACGCTCTGGTCGATCATGCTGTCTCTTCCATCATGTAGCTGTGCCATTCGGCGTAGAGTGCTTTTTTTGACTGGTCGGTGGAATATATCTCTCGCATCATGCACTGCTCCACCGCCAGTCGTATCTGCAGCCCCGCTTCCGGCGCCAACTCGGTGACCACACGTTGCAGGTGACTGCGCATAGCCTGCAGATCCACTGCGTTGCGCCCTATGGCCACTACCTCGCGGCGGCAGCCCCAAGCGTCCACCAGCAGCGCTGCTAACTGATCAAATCCCTCTGCCGCATCGCCAGGCATTGGGGCGCCTTCCATACGTGCCCGCAGCATGGCTTCCAGTGCTAACCGTACCCGGCTGGAAAGTGGCATGTCCGTCAATCCTCGCCGCAGAAGACGCACGTCCACCCGCGGCGCTCGTGGAACGCGCCGGGCGAGCAGAAGATTGGCCAACTGGGTGCGCCATTGCCCGGCATCGACTCTCGTGCCGTTAGCTCTGGTCGGGACGAATGGCGCCGATTCTGTTGCCAGATAGTCCATCTGGCACAGCACAGGCTCTAGCCAATCATTCTGGTGGATCACCGCTGCCCCGCAGGGAAGGCGTGCGATCTCAGCCATCTGGCCCTCGCTCAGACCAATGGAACCACCTATCAGGCGGCGGTCGGTCTCCTCTGGGAGGCGCAGCACCACCTTGATGTTGGTATTGCGAATGGCGGCCATGTCCACTGCATGTGGGGACTGGTCGGCAATAATGAAGCCCTCGCCATAGGTGCGCATTTCGGCAATGGCGGCGGCCAGCATCTCGACCGACTTACCCGCCATGCTGCTGCCTTCCGGTCCGCTGGCCACACTGCAGGGCAGCAGGTTGTGGGCCTCTTCCAACACCGTGACATGGCGCAACGCCTGGTTCATGCCTCCGGTGGCCATACGGTATTCGCTGAGCCGCATGACCAGCATGCCCATGACTAGGGCGCGGGTTTCACTGGACCCAACTCTGCTCAGGTCCACCACCACGGAGCTATCAAACAGCGCGCTGTCGTCCAGCTCATCCGTGCAGAACAGCCGCGCGTTCAAACCATTGCACAGCGAGTGAACACGAGTACCCAGGGCGCCCTTGTAGTTGGACTTGGCTTCTTCTGCATAGTCCGACGAAGCAATCACCCGCTGCAGCGATTCCATCAGATCGGAAAAACCTGGGAAAACCCTTGGTGCAAGCGTGTTGCATGAGGCATCCAGGTCCCACCCGCAATGCGAGTAGGCCTGCAGTATGGCGTCCTTCAATACGGCCGGCATGGCCGCATACATGGGCCAACATACGCTAAATATCTCCACCATCCGATCCACATGCTCCAGCACGTGGATCTGATCAGGGAATGCAAATGGGTTGATCCGCAGCAACTCCGCCTGCATGGGGTTGGTGCCCAGTACACGTACCCCCGGCCAATGGCCAAGCACATGCTTGTACTCGCCCTTTGCAGGCTCAATTACCAGAAATGGCACACCGGCGGAGTGGGTCTGCTTGAGCAGGTTGTAGATCGCGTTGCTTTTGCCGGAGCCTGTGGAGCCACAGATGAACATATGGCGGGACAATTGGTCTATGTCCAGTGCCACCGGCTGCGCTAGGTTCTCCCATAGGTGGCGCATTCTCCCCAAGGCCACGGTGCAAGCCTGCGGTGCACGCACGGTGCCGTTCACATGCTGGATGCGGCGGCCGAAGGCTTGGGTTTCCACCACGCTGACCGTTGATGTGGAACGGCGCGGCAGGCTCAGTTGCAGTGCCACCTCACGCCCGGACAACAACGTTGCAGGCGTGGTCAGGTGCGCGGCGCCGTGGCCAGGCAGCTGCCTCCGCAGCATGGGGTGGGTGAGCTGGCCAAGCCAAGCTAGCACCCGTGTGCGCGCATCATCGCACCACGTGGTGACAGCGAAGTCCTCCTGGCTGCTGTTTTTGCCGCGTACCAGGCTGAGGAAAATGCTGGACAGCGCTTCGGTACCAGCCTTGCTATCAGCAATGAAATACGCCGATGCACTCCATCCCCCATAGGTGCGTGCTTCCTCCACCCGAGCAAGATGCTGGTTGATGCGGAGCAGCAGCTGCTCAATGCCCTTATCGTTGAACTCCAAGGTCAACTGGCGGGAAGAGCCTTCGGTGGTGGTGTCCGACCGGCCATCGGTAACGGTATCGCTGGACGTGCGGGAGGTGGTGCTGGATTTTGACTTCCCGCTGGACAAACTGACGCTGTTACTCGTGCCGGTGGAATCAGACGTGCTGGTTCCCTGCGATTCGCTGCCAGAGAATGCCTCCCGCACCACCGATCCCAGCATCATAGTAGCGGGCACAGAAATGCCTCCCGTAGGAGCAGCCAGCGCTATACCAGCCGCGCTGATGCCAGTGACTACACCGGCAACCTTCGAACTAGTGGTTGCTGTTTGAGTGCCACTGCTTGTGCCGGTGGTGTGAGTGGTGCTGCTGCTGACGGTATCGCTTCGCCCAGTCGTCTCCGTCAGGCCCATGCTCTGGCCCAGCGTTTCGCCCACGCTGCGGCTCAGCGTGTTGCCAACGCTGTGGCTGTCCTGATCACCAATGCTCCAGCTCATTTTCTGCAGTGGCGCCAGCTGGGTGGCTACCTGTTCGAAACCTGCGCGGATGTTCTCCAACTGGCGGCTTTCCAGGGGCTCGGCGAGAATCAGGGCGCGGTAGCGGCGGCGCTCGGCGGCGTCCAGAAAGCGCTCCAGACCCTGCGCAAAGCGCTCCACGTCTTCGGTCGCCAGCGAAGGTACACCGGTCACCGCTGAAACATAGCCACTGCTGCTGGTGCGTGACGACACGAGGTCCTGCAGCGTCTGCTCCACCTCACCGGCGCCCAGTGATTCCATGGCGCTGCCTGCGAAATGCCCCCGAAATGCCTCCTGCAGTAGCGCACCGGCACTGTCGCCTTCAAAACGGGTTGGCTCCCCACGCGTGCCGATGAACACATCAGTCTTTTCACCGTCAGAATCCAAGTACAGCATAACCGTGTAGCCTGATGCTCCCAGCGCAGTGTAGGCCGCTGTTAAGCTCTCGAGCACCGATTGGCGATTTTCATGCACCAGCCGGCACAATCGGTATAGACGCACATCGGTGGCAGCACTGAGCTGCTTCTGGTCATGCGGCAGCAGCAGCACCTCATATTGATCAAGCTCTGAAAGGTAGGTGCGGTTGATCTGCATGCGCGCACTTTCAAGCGCCGCCACTGCGCGCTCGCGCAAGGCTACGTCGGTGTATGCAACCGAGGCGGTAGAATGCAGGTTCATCGGCGCTCCCCACGGAAATATGCCGCAAGTGCCGCAACCCCTGCCGCCAGGAGTCTGGCAATGCGCTCTGCCCAGCTAGGCCTAGTGTCCTTGGGAGCTTCTCCCCGGAGTGCGTCGCTAAGCCGCGGGGACGGCGCTCTGTCCATACTGCCCACCCACACAGGCAAGGTTGTCGCCAGCGGGGCCGTGACCACCGGCACAAACCCCGCCGCTCCCTGCTGACGCAAGTGCTCGCGAACATCCACCACATGCAGGAAGCGCTCGATGCTGAAATTGGCGTCCAGGAAAACCACTTGGTCATCGTGGTACTCGGCACACCAGGTACCTCGATTGCTATTCAACGACGCCTTGAACCGCCCTTCCTCGAACGGTACAAATACGGCTGCATTCTGATCTGCTGCACAAGCCATGGCGGTCTGCAGGTACGCGCCACTCAGCCTGGCATCTGCCAGCTCCAGCACCAGCGCTGACCGGATGATGCCTGCATCATTCGCAGCCAGCGCCCTCGCCAAGCTGGGCGAGGGCGAAAATGCTGCTGCCGCAGTGGCCGCGTTGGCTTCGTCTTTCGCCAGCGGCGTAATACCCACCTGCTTCACAAAGCCAGCGGCTCCCAATTGCTCCAGGTGGGAACGCACCCGCAGCAGGTGCTTGGCGCGCTCTGCGCTGAAGTTTCGTCTGGCGTGGCTGACCTGGAGGAAGAAGTACTTCGCCGTCCAGTGAGCCTTTTCAGGCTTGGGTGCCGGGATCATCTCAGTTACGGCATACGGCACCAGTACAGCTCCTTCGGCCTGCCATGCCTGCAGTGTCGCTTCCAGCTCTTCCAAGGGCGTGGCAACGTCGGCCATTAGGTTCAACCAGCCTTCGCCCGTGCGCAGATCCGTGGTGTTCATGCATGCGCCTCATGTACAGCCAGGGTTTTGGCAAGCCGCTGGCGGATGGCCTCGCTCCAGCCACGAAGTTCGGTGGCCTCGGCCAGCGCGGCTGCGCGCAGGTCGCGGTCTTCAATGCGGGCTTGGGCTTGGTGAAACAGCTCGGCCACGCGTGGCTGGAGCTCAGTACGCACATGTTCAACAAATACATCGCGCAGCTTCTGCCCTTCCCTGACCATGGCGGCTCGGGCCTTCTCCTGCAGGCCTTTGAAGTGTGCCTGCGGCTCCTGCTGCTCGCTCTTGTAGAATTCTGCTAAGTCCACAAACTCCTCTTCGCCGTACACGTCCACGGTCTTGGCCTTGAACCAGCTAACCGGATTGAACAGCTTGCGGTCCATCACTTCGCGTGTGCCCATCTTCACTGGGCGTGTTTTCACATAGTCGCGAGTCACCTTGGGAGCGAACGATAGGTTGCCTGCACTGCGAATCAGTCGCGCCAATGCCGGGAATTGCACCTCATCGACATCTCCCACGCTATCCGAAACTAGCGCTTGGTAACGCTCCTGGAGGTCCTTCTTAAGCGCATCTTGCTCGGCCTCAAACGCAAGCTGGTACGCGCCAAGGATTTCTTTAAAGCGAAAGCTCATGAGCTCCCCCCATTCCTTGGCCAACTGCCGCGCCTGCGCAGGGCTGACTTTGCCTTGGAACCTTTCGATGTCCTCGCGGTTGTAAGCGTTCAGCTTGCCAGAAATGCGCACCAGCGCTTTCTCCGCGTCTATCGTCAGCTCGTGGTGGTCACGGCCTAGCTGTTCTGCCAGCGCCTGACCATCCACGCTCTGCTCGTAGCGTGTCCGTAGCTTTTCAACTTCAGCGGCCAAGGCTTGCACGTTGCCGGCTTCCAGCTCCTCAATGCCCTTGTGCCGGTTGATGACCTCGTCCACTAGACGCGCCATAGCATCATGGCTTCGCTTGAACCGTTCCGGCAGGTGGTACTTCTCGACGTAGGCACCCACCGTTCCCTCCAGCGCGGGCAGCCCGCTGCGGCGTTCCAGCGCTGTGGCATTGGAGGTGTCGGCCGGACCGTGCTCACGCACGCGCAGCGGGGCGTACTGTGCCAGGTCCATGCTGGGCTCGCTCTGGAACCAATCTAAGAACGATGCTTTGGCGATGCGTTCCTTGCTGGACAACACTGCTTCCGGGAAGCGTATCAACCGGGATGCATAGGCAGATAGAGGGAATATCTGTGGGTTGTGGATGCCATGTTCCTGCAGATATAGGCGCGTACGCGCCAGCATTCCGTCCACGTCGTCACCGGCTTCCACATCCAGAGCGTCCATCTTGTTGAGCACGAAAATGAAGCGATCACTGGCCTGACGGCCGCCTTCCGCAATAGTCTGGGCAACTAGCTTCAACAGCCGGGAGTCATCGGTAATGCCACGCTGGGTTGCGTTCAGGACGTAAAGAATCAAAGGGTTGCGGGTGGTGTCCTGGATGTAGCGCATGGTGGTGACGCCATGGGCCTCGTCGCTGCCATTGTTCGGCCCTGGCGTGTCGGTAAGTACAAGCCGTGCGTGGCCTTGGCGATGGGCGGTCTGAATGGGCCCG
The DNA here is from genome assembly GCF_056760235.1 of Stenotrophomonas sp. STEN018. Taxonomy (NCBI): domain Bacteria; kingdom Pseudomonadati; phylum Pseudomonadota; class Gammaproteobacteria; order Lysobacterales; family Lysobacteraceae; genus Stenotrophomonas; species Stenotrophomonas sp. STEN018. Next base: position 101,392 of record NZ_JBRREK010000002.1, on the reverse strand, counting down.
TGCACTTCCACCAGGCTGGTTTCCGGGTCCTTGTTCCAAGCACGCATGGTGGCCAGATCCAGATCCTCGCACTCGTCCAGTAACTCGTTGGAGGCGTCAAAGCGCCTGCCATGGAACTGCCCGGCGGCGATGTTCTCGTCGTGGTAAATGCGCGTAATTGTGGCGGTGGTGGCCTCATTGCCTGCCGGCAGCAGGTCGCGCCCGAGCATGGCGTTAATCAGTGTGGACTTGCCAGAGGACATAGTGGCAACGACGTACACGTCAAAGTCGTTGTTGCCCAAGTCGTGCAACGCCGCCCGGGACGCGGCGTCGTCTTTCAGCACCGACACATACCCCGGGTGTTCCAATACCTGCGCGCGAAGGTTCTCAACCTCGGCCTGCCTTGCCTCTGCGGGCGCTGCCGGCACCCATCTAAGGTTGACCTTCATGTTGGCATCGCGCGCGGACTGCGCGGCTGCTTCCAAGTCGCGGAAGTCCGGCTCTACGCCGGTGAAGCTCACATTGAAGGTGTCGTATCCGTTGAACATGGTCTTCAGGTCTTGGAACAGCTGGTCCACCCAAAGCTGCATGCGCAGCCTAGTGCAGCGGTGTAGGCGCGCACCGTCTGTCAGCTCCACCCCATCAATCAGGAAGGTGGTTTCAACAGTGAAAGGATTGTGGATGATGTCTACTTGGGTCATGGCGCTCACGGGTGGGCAAGGCAGTGGTGAATGATGTCTTCCGTCGCGCTGATACCGCTGGCAATGACCGAAGCGGCAAGCAGGGAATGGGGAAGTTGCCGAAGTGGCGGGCTTTCATGAAAGGCGTTCCAGTGCGGAGCCTGCACCTGCTGCAGCAGACGCGCGCGCGCGCGCTCCGGCACGTGGGCAGCGGCCGCCAGGGCCTGTGCGCTCGCCGGCAGTAGCGGCACCATGGTCTGGTAATGCATGGACTGGCGCGCAGACACGGCAGCGCCAGCCATCTTCATCCGTGCCACTAGCCCAACCCGCGCCATGGTGGGCACTACCCAGGGGGCATCAAACCCCAACCGTGACAGCCGCTGTCGGGCATTGTGAACTACGGTTTCCAGCGGCCCATCACTGTTGGGGTCCACTTCATCAACCTTGTTAAGGAGGAACAACAACCTGCCCTGGGGACGTAAAGCGGAAATGGCGTGGACGTGCTGTAGAAGCGCATGCTCGTCGGTAGTACCCGGTGCGGTGGCGTCCAGCACGAAGCAGAGCAGTTGCCATGGCACGGTGGCCAGGGCTCCAGTCGCAAGGTGCCAGTGCTCGCTGTCCAGGCTGTTATTGGCCCCGGGAAGGTCGTGCAGATCCAGCTTGCCGCGAGCACCGGCTACATACCCAAGATTGCCGGATACATGGATGCGTGCCACCTGGGCGTGCGCATTCCATCGCCGGTAAAGCGCGGCATTCATGCCACGGTGGAAGTCGACCAGTGCGCCATTGCGGCTGTAACTACCGCAGACCACGCGAGGTGCGTGGGGCCGGTGACGAAGAACGGTGTGGCTGGCCGTAGCCGGCTCATTGCTTGAGTGCAGTAGCTCACGCCCAAGTAGTGCATTGAGCACCGTTGTCTTGCCTGCACTGACCGTACCGGCTACCGCTAGCGTGAACACATTCCCCGCTGGTACCCCAGCGTTTCCAGCTGTTTTGTTACGCATGCGCACAATACATCCTTGTTGATTGTCCGACCCAGCGGCACAATACGGGCCTTAGCTCGGTTCCCGCCGGTCGTATTATCGGCCAAAAAAGTGGAAACCTTTAGAAGGTCGCCCGGGCATTTGCTGCATCCTTGCAGCCCTCTGTCTCTCTGGAAGAGATTGCGGAGCGGCTCCGCCTTAGAAGTTGAAGCCGTCAAATGCCTCCAGTCACGTCAATTCGGCCCAGTGCTTCAGCTTTATCAGTCGCAACAACCACCAGCGTGATAACAGTTCTTACGAGTTCAAGGTAGTGCACAGCTGTCGCCGAAGGTTGATCAAGGAAGCGCGGGTTTGATCTTCGTGGGCTTTCCGGAGGCATTGCTCCGGATCAGGTCTTGACGTGAAGATGGCGCTGGACCGCTTCACAGCAGAACAGAGGTGCCCTGCGCTGATTGGCGGTCTCAATACTTCTCTTTGGCAAGGCCTTCGCATAGCGAACCTCTATGCGAAGGGTTGGACGAGCCCCCTTTTGATGGAGCCCGCCCATAAACCCATTTGATCAGGTTAGTTCGTAGCGCTCTTCGATTACCGCGAACAGTTGAGCAGCCTCTTCTTCAGCGCGCCTATTTTCCGTTCCTGAGATGGGTACCAATCTGATTCTGTCAAAACCCCCGACATACATTGGTCCGCCGACATCATCGTCATAAGGTGTTCCGTCATCGTTGATCGCTTCATGTCTGTCTTGGCTCAGGTCCTGATCCAGCATCCGCGATAGGTGCATCCAGACCCAAGCTCGGAAGGGGGACTCTTCCCGGTCTTCGATAAGCGTGCGCATGGCAGATACATTGCCGTCGCGTGCGAGCACAGTTAGCCATTGATAGGCCAGTTCGGGTCGACCGTGCGTATCGGCCAAGTCAACCATGGCGTACGGATCCATTTCATCCGATGGCTCAAGTTCAAGCGCACCAGGATCGCCGTAACGTTCTGCGGTGAGCAGCAACGCATGCCTAACCCCGCCCCTTGCCGCAGCCAGAAGGTGGTATCGATGTTTGGCCACAACCTGAACAAATCTGTCTGTACCTGCGGCGATTTCGGCGAAGCGCACTGGCTCGACCGACCACTGACCATGCCTACGCAGTTCGCGACCGAAGCGGCGGTCATCCTTCTCTGGCAGCCGTCCATATGCCTCAAGTATGTAGGCGGTCGCTAGATGTGCAGCACCTATGCCGCGTGAGGTGGCCGCCTCCAATCCCCTTAGCAGCAAGGGAAGCTCGCTTAGCAATGCACCAAAGCCTTGCGACATGCGATGGACTAAGTCGGTAGACACCCATCTGGCGACGACCGCCGAGCCTGGCTTGTCAGTATCCAGCCAGTCGTCTTCTTCGCTCGCAAGCGCATCAATCAGCTCCTCGAAGCGAATCGGCGCATAGCCGGATGTATCGAGGAAACTAGTCAGGCCTTGGGCTGTGCGCTCCGCCTCATCGGGTGACATGCCAAAGTCCAGACATCGCTGGATGATCCGGTCCTTATGCGGCGTGAGACCGGTGTCGCGCCAGTCCACATCGCACCAGACGGCTTGGTGAAGGAAGGCTGCATGGGTAGCAAATCCGGCGGCTGCCGCCAACAGTTCATGGACCTGGCTGCGGGTGAGCGAGGCGAAAGCCTGCGCCCGAAGGTGTCCATGGAGGTGAAACGCATATTGCTTTATGGTCATGACTCGTCCTCGATGGCCAAGCCGATCCGGGTCAGGCGCACACGTTTAAGTTCCCGGCAGCTGGCCAGAAGAAGAATCGATCAGGGGATACGGCCGGTTTTTGCTCGTGTGCAAGCAAGGCGGGCGCCGTGGGTAGTGTATGCCCTCTGCTACCAGGATTCCAAGTGCGCTGAAACTGCGTGCAATAGTTCACAGCGTCATCGTTCCTGCGCGGCCAGGAGCGGACACTGGTACGGCCGCCGAGCCCATCGCTGGGCATGTGCAGATTTTTGTGGCAACGGGTTTAGAGTTACACAAAAACCTGCACATGCCCGATACCGGGCGAAGATGTAATACGGCAGGTCGCCAGCGACGTGGGCGTATCGATTTTACGAATCGAACCAGATAGGCCCGAGTAGATTTACTCTGGGCCGGATAGAGCCCTTCAGCAAAAGTGGACTTCGACTAACGCCTGCCTAGTGCGTTCCTAGCCAGATCGACCTTTAAATAGAACATTTCGACCAACGCGGCGGTTCGTACACATTTCAGCCCGCATCGAATCTAATCAATGAAGAATTGGAACGCTCCTTCACATCTAGGCGACGACGAAACGCTATTCCCGCACTCCAGCCTTAGCGAAAACAGCATCTGAATCGACGACTAAAAGCACCAATGCCCCTCAAGGCGACAGGCTTACTCAAGCTCACAACAGGGGAAATAGGCCTTGTGTCGCCTCAACATAGCGCCTCCAGTGCGTTATGCAAATGTTCGAAACCGATGAACTCCTGTTCCAATCGTAGATTTTCGCGAATTCGTTGGTCACGCAGATCGTCGTACAAGCTGCGCTCCTCATTGCGCAGCCTAAGTAGGTCGCGTGTCACTTGATCTTTTTCGCGCCCCCATACCGCTTTGAATTCCTTCAGTGTGACCCGATCCATCAGAAATGCCTGTACATCGGGAAAGCGGGCGCGCAGCTGATCAAGAATTGCAAAGCCATGTGTATCAATGTCGCCCCAGTAGTACAGCTGGCACTGCCGAAGCCAAGTGTTTCCGTCCAGCCCATCAAACCCATACCCGGCGCCGAACAAGACTATGCTCCCGTTGACCGGAGGAAAGGCTAGAAAATTGGTTTCGTTCTCGGTGATGAACACCTGCGTAGCACCGCAGCGCAGGGCCCGAAAACTGTCAGCATCTAAGGTGATATCGCCTCCGATCACGCCCGGCAACAGCGAAAGCGCCGGGTCGAGCAACCGGAAGCGCACTCGCTCTGGTTTGGCAACGAAGCCGTAGCGCCGATGAAAGCCAGCGACGCCGCTAACCGATGCATCGATGGCACTCTCTGGAAGGGCGATATCGAACAGCTCGACTAGAACGCTACGATGATTCTCGATGAACTTGCTATGGACGCCGGGAATATCCACCTGGCGCAGATAGATGCCTGGACGCGGATGCTTCAGCATCCAAGCGACGACATCCAGCAAGCGCGACCAATCACTGCCCAAGGCCAACGCGCGCAACGGCCATTTGTATAACCAACCGAGCAAACTCGGCTGGCGGTCCCGGGCCTGTTGAACCTGCACCTCGAACGCGGCAGCTTCATCCTGGCGATCGATCAGCAGGAGCGCATCGCTCAACGTATCGACCCAAGCTTCAACCGGAAGAACGGCTTTTCCGCGTACGCGGTGGCTGAACTGGCGCGTCTCGATGCGGATGTTCCGCAGAGCGTGCAGTTCGGCCACCCAGACCCGCACGTCTTCAAAGCGATCGACCAAGTCCACCGAAGTCGGGCCGCGCAGCCTCAGCCGCAATGGAAACGGCGACTCACCACCAGCCAAGGGAGCCAGCAATGCGCCGCGATCCCACGCCTTGCCAACCTGTGCGACCAAGTCCGTCGCTGATGTCCAGCTCATCCGGCTATCCGCGCTTTCTCAGCGCGGTACTCGGCAATTGAAAGATTGCGCAACTTCGATGCACGGCCGGCCTCGTTGTGGACAAAACCAACACTAGACACGAATGGCTCGATCACGTGAATTTTTTGCAGCGGAGTAACGATCAGTAACTGCAGGTTGAGCTTGGCAAACAAGGCCAGCCCGTACTGTGCCGATTCATCGGAGCCGCGCCCGAACGCCTCATCGATCACCACAAAACGGAAGGAGCGCGAGCGTTCTTCACCCCATTCCAGCCCGAACTGATAGGCCAGGCTGGCGGCAAGGATAGTGTAAGCCAGCTTCTCCTTCTGCCCGCCGGACTTTCCGCCTGAGTCGGAGTAGTGTTCGTGCTCTGCATCGTCCTCGTGCCAGCGCTCGCTGGCACCGAACAGGAACCAGTTGCGCACGTCGGTGACTTTTGCTGTCCAGCGCCGATCCTGCTCTGATAGGCCCTCGCGCCCACGGAAGCGGTCGATGATGGCCTTCACTTGCAGAAACTTGGTCTCCGAGTACTGGTCGTCTTGGCCGGTACTCAACACGTCATCGGTGCAGCCGCGCAGATTAGACTGGAAATCACGGATGTCAGCGTCCAAGCTGGTCTGCGGCTCCAACAAGATGTACCGCCCCGGGTTGTAGTCGATTTGGACCAGTGAGCCATTTATACGATTGATGCGGTCCTTGATCGTCTCACGCTCGCGAAACAGCTGCGACTGAAAGTTGGCGATCTCACGGATAGTATTCTCATTGAGCAGTTCTTTAAATCGGGCTTCGAAACGTGGCAAATCGTCAGCCTGTAGCGCCTGAAGCATCTTTCCGTACTCATCGAGGGCTTGGATACTTGCGTCGAACTCCGCCGTGTCCAACGGATACTCACGTCGGAAGTCGCCCATCACGTTGACAATCTTCTCCCGCAACCGGGCGATCCGTTTGTCTTCGGCATCTAGCTTGTCCTGCAACCACCGGCGGAATTCGCTCTCGCGGTTATCACAAGACTCCACGCTGAGTTGGTGCTCACCTAGCGCTGTGTCCCGCAGCTCGGCCAGCGCTTGGAAACGTTCGGCATGCAGTGAACCGTCGGGGGCACCCAGAACTTGCCTACTCTGCTGCTGTAGGTCCCGGGCATCGGTCTGCTTCTGCTCCACACCGCCCAACTTTCCTTCATGATCCTTCCGTTCATGTTCGTCGCGTGCGATTTGCGCCAGCACTTCCTCGAGTTGTTCGCTAAGCCGTTGCAGCTGGTCTGACGAGTTTGCCAGCGCTTGCTTCTCGTCCTCAAGGTTGGCCAGATCCGTGGCCAGTCCGCGCCAGTCGATTTCCCGCCACTCATCGTATACCTCCAGCTTTCCGAGCGTCGTCTGGCGCGCCTTTAGCTCATCTTGCCTTTTCTGCTGATTGGACAAATTACTAGCGGTCTCTGCCACTGTACGCTCGACCACTCCGCGCTCCTCCTCCAACGTTCGGACCTTGGAGGCATTGCTCCAACCCAACACGTAGCGACTCCGATCATCTAGTCGATGCCGGTCATCTTTCTCGTGTCGTTCGCCCGCCATCTTCACCTGCCCGGTACGGGTGATAGCACGAACTTCTCGACGGAACTGCTCGGGTGTTTCGCAGCACGCAATGTCGAACCGACGGTGCAACTCCTGTTCCAGCCAGTCGTAAAAGCTTGTCTCCTGATGAATCTCCAGCTTACGAACCAGTGCGTGTGGGTGTGGCGAAGGCAGGCCACCTTGTCTGCGATCCCGTACTCGGTAGTACACGAGCCGACCGCGCAGATGGGTGCGGTCAACCCAATCGGCGACGCGCGAATAGTGTGCGTCTGGTACCAGCAACGACAGGCCAAAACCACGCAGCAGGCGCTCGGCCGCGCCCTCCCATGCTTGTTCGTCCTCTCGCACTCGGATCAGCTCGCCCGCGAAGGGCAAAGCCTCCTCCCCCAACTCCAAGGCCGAACACAAACTGCGACGCAGTGTGATCTGATCGGAGGGCAAATTGGAGCGGCGAGCCTTGAGGCTTTCGATCTCTTCAACCAAACGGGCATGGGCTTCGCGACCATCACGCAACTGTACCGCCAGTTCGGTGCGTCTGTTATCCAGATCCGCTTCCTGGCTACGAGCCGCCTCAATCCAGCCACCAAGCTGCTGACGCTGGGCCTGAAACTCACCGGCATCAGTCGCTGGCGGCTGTTCGATCTCTCGCAGAAGGTTGGTGTATTGTTCGGCCCGCTGACGACGGCGGCTGAGCTCATTGGTGGTTTTCTGGATCTGCACATCCAGTTGTTCAAGGCGGTCGCCGCCGTTGTCATGGATAGCCCGTCGGAGTTCCACCTCGTCCGTACGGCAGCGGATGAGGCCTTCCTCCAATCGTTGCAACTGATCTGTATGCCTTGCATGCTCTTGCCCCAGCAAGACCAGACGGCGTTCGAGAAGATCGTGTTTGAGCCCTGCGAAGTACGCATGAAGCGCATCACGATTGGCACGCAGGCCTTCGGTTTCCGCCAACAGGCCACTAAGGCGCTCACCATCACTTACCAACGGCACCAGCAGCTCTACCTGGCGCTTCGCTTTAAGCACTGCCTCATGAGCGCGGTTAAGATCATCGAAATGGCCGATCAATGCTTGGATACGCGCCGCGACGTCAGAGGGTTCGAGCATGTGCCCGCGCACGAAATCGGTGAGGTTCCCGACGGATTTCATCGACACGGTCTGATGAAACAATTCCAACGCCTGTTCGCTGTCGATACCGAAACGACGCTTGAACCACGCACCGTAGGGCGGAAAACTTTCCTCGACCTCGGCACCCAGCCCTCGCAACTTCCGCCGCAGTTTTGAGATCTCGCTGCCGAAGCCGGAGAAGTGGTTGACGATCGACAAATCCTGTTCGGCGCCTACGAAGAGCCGCGCCGGTTGTCCCACGCCATCTTTCATCCAGAAGACCTGTGCCAAAGTGATCGTCTGGTTGTAGCCGACATTGTGAAACACGCCGAGGATGACTGAGTAGCAGTTGAGATCGCGCAGCGCTACGGGCTTGGCCGTACCGGTGATTTCGTTCCGCTCGGACTTGTAGTGACCAAGCACGTACGAGCGCAGTGAGCGCTCCTTGTTATCAGCACCCGCGGCCTTGTTGTAGGCGATGCGGTGGGCCGGTACCAGCAGGGTGGTAACGGCATCGACCAGCGTGGATTTGCCAGAACCGATGTCGCCAGTCAACAGCGTGTTACTCCCGTCCAGGGCCAGCGTCCACACCCGCTGATCGAAGGTTCCCCAATTGAACACCTCAAGACGCTGGAGTCGGAAGCCAGCTAAGGGCCCCTGGGTGTGCTCCGCCTCAACTGGCACGGGACGCGCAACATCGTCGTAAACAAGCTCTTCAACTTGGTTCATCTGCGCCACCTCCAATTTGCACCCGATACGCGGCCAAGCGCGCATCGAAGTCCGCCAACCACTGCGCATCCACGAATGCCTTTAGGATACGACGTACCTCATACAACGCAGGTTGCGAGCCAACATGCCCGGCCGCTGGCTTCATACGACGCAGAAAGCCAAGCTCCACGATCTTCCCAAGATGGGCCTCGAGCTGGTCGAACAACCGTGCTTCGTTGCTTGATGAAGGCAGGAACACCCGCATCATCTCGACGATGTCCTCGAGTGTGAGCACAAGTCGGGTATCCCCACCTCTGGCATCGGCTTCGGCCAGCTTACGGCGCAGCAATGCGAGCAGGAGACTAACGGGAAACGACAACTGTCGGCGTGCCACGAGTCTTGGGATCGCGTCGGCGGCACCATCGTCGGCGTCAGCTAGACGTCGAGAACGCAAAAAAGCGTAACCCTCGGCTTCGTCCAGGATCAGCTCCAATCCCAGCACGGAAAGATAGTCACGTACCTGTGATTGTAATGCGAGCAGACTACCCCATAGCGGAGGATCGGACTCCTGATAGAGCACTCCCTTAAGCAGCTTCACCGCGAGCACGGGAAGGCCGTCACCGGCATGCGAAGCGGAGAGATTTTCCATCATGTGGCTCCCAGAAAGATCACGCGTAGCAGACCCGCCTGGCGATGATAGGGGCGTCCCTCAGCATCCACCCCCACCCAGTCCACTGGGTCACGCACGTTTTCGTCGACGACGCTCTTAAAGTCATCGTCGGCGAGTTGCAGATAAGCGATCAGCTCGGCCAGTCCCTGTTGCATCGGCTGCATTCGAACGAGTTCGGCCAGCGTGATCTGGCTCCGTCCATGCAACGCGTGGCGGACATGGCGGACCAGTCTCGCTTTGTCCACGAAAACCTGCGCGTAGAGCGCGGCATCGTCAACGTCAGCGCCGTCCGCTTCTAGCACGACGTCAACGATCTTAGGTTGTAGAGCGGCTGTGTACAGCGGGCGCTCCATTGGCAGTTCAACCGAGACAGAAGTTCCATCAACATGCATGACTATGTCAGCATTTGGCGCATCTCGCAGTGCCAAGGAATGGGCTTCGATCGAATGCAACAGATCCATGATACGACGATTCTCCAACCATGCTTGGTCGTCGAGAAAGCGGCGTAGCTGACGACTGAGTTCAGCTACGGTACGCTGCGTATGCTCACCAGCCTCAAGCCAGTCGTAGTGCACGCGTCGCACCCGTGCATCTGGCTGCTGCTCATTCACTGCGGGCAGCGTCAGCACCCGGTCCAACAGCCCAGACAGTTCTTCCTGCCGGCGACTGGACATGAGGAAGTCCCAGAACGCCCGAAAGCTGCGCCCCTGGTCGGACTCGGCGATAACGTCGCGTTCGCCCATAACCTCTTCAAGCAATGCCCCTTTGCCTCCCTCCCAAAGCGCGATGCGCTCGCGCACTCTTCGATCTAGCTGACGGAAGTTGTGCTCGACTTCGCGAAAATCACCGAGTAGCTCCCGCGCAAGCTGCAGAAACTGCTGGAAGCGATCGCGCACCGCTGTGTCGTCCAGCAAGGGCGGGGATCCGTCAAGCACCTGATTGATCTCGGCGTCGATCTCGGCCCGACGCCGCTGAAGTTCTGCCACCCTTGCCACCGGGTCTGTCTGGGTACCCTCGCTGATCTGCCGCAGCAGTTCGAAAAGGGTGAGCAGGCGCGACTCGGTACCGACAAAACCACGCTCGCCCAACGAGCCCAGCCACAGGATCGCCTTTTCCGCAGCGGGGGTCAGATCGAACAGCGGTTCATCCGAATCTGGTCCATAGAACTTGCGCAGCCAGCCCTTGTCATTGGCCGCCCAGTCATCGAGATAGTGCAGAGCTTCCCTTGGAAAAGCGTCATTGCCCAGCTGTTGACGCAGACCAAACAGCTGATCCTCTAGGGCCTCCACTAGGTCAGCCTGAGCGACGTTACGCACGTTTGGCGCTACGAAAACTCGATGCAGGAAACTGGCCAACAGCGCCGCATGATCAGCACGCAATAACCGCCAGGCCGGGTGGTGCTGGCGCAGCAATTCCAAGGAGGCATAGTCCAAACGCATCGTACTGATCATAGTCAATCAAAGTGCACGGGATGAGACTGAGAGTCCATGGTCGACCAGAGGCTCCAATTTTCATGGTACCTCTGCAATCAAACATATTCGAACTCGGGCTCACTAGCCAGCAACAGTTTCCCTTTGATCGAAACTGCCGAACAGGGTCAAATCGCCCCTCCTCTGAGGTGGCTATTCAGTTCGCCCCACAAAAGTCGATCGAGAAAGAGAAATAGATCACTGCCGCTGCGGACTCTTACGAATACTCACGCCCCAAGTCTCTCGGCCACCCGGATCACTAGCAGGCTGCTGAAATACCGATCGCAAAACGGCGCATTGCGGGCGATTGAAGCCTCACTGGCCAAGCGCCCGGTCAGCACACCGGAAGCCGGCGTATTCGAGGCCCGGCACGGGGCGAAAAACGGGCTTGAATCTACATTTTCACGCCGTTGCCCCGGACTGCGGGCGCACCTGTCCCAAGCTCCGCATTCGCACCAGGTTGTAACCGACCATGTTCAACACGAACATCTGGTCCACCTTCTCCAACCCGCGCACCATCGCCTGTCGGATACGGCCAATTGATTTGGCCCAGCCAAAGCCTTGCTCGATCAGCTTGCGTTTGCGCTGGGACAGCACATAGCCATCGCTGGCCGCAATCTCATCGGGCACCGCCGAGCGGCGACCGGACGTGTTCTGCGCCACATGCGGCACCACCTTCATCGCCTTCAGCGCCTCGATGAACTCAGCCGCGTCATAACCCTTGTCCGCGCCCGCCGTCACCTCTGCGTCCTCGGCCGCTGCCTGGCGCGCATCGCCCAGCATCGCCTTGGCCGCCTCGCGCTCGGCATATCCATCGGCCCGCGTCACCCGCGCATTGGCAATCAACCCATGCCGGTTGTCGCTTAGGGTGTGCCCGATATAGCGCAGTTCGCTGGCCGTGTTGCCGTTGCGATACAGCCGCGCATCCGGATCGGTGGTGGAGGCGTGCGTCTCATTGCTACGCGTGCGGCCCCTGAAATAACCGCCGTCCTCCTCATCCCTATCCTTGCGCACGAAACTCTTGTGCCCGGCCCAGGCCTGGATCAACGTCCCGTCCACACTGAAGTGCTCACCCGACAGCCGGGCCTGTCCTAGATTTTGTGTAAACGAGTCACCGGCAGGAAACTGCCATCTGACCTGGAGATACCATGAGTTCACGCAAACATGAAGTACCCAATGAGTTGCTGAGCAGCTTGTTGGCTAACTACAAGAGACCTGAGGACCTGATCGGCGAGAACGGCTTGCTAAAGCAGTTGACCAAGCTGCTGGTAGAGAAGGCGCTCGATGCAGAGATGACCGAGCACTTGGGGCATGAGAAACACGACCCGGTGGCCAACGGTGCTGACAACACTCGCAACGGCCGCAGTCGCAAGACGCTCAAGGGTGAGTTTGGCGAGCTGCCTATCGAGGTGCCACGCGATCGCCAAGGCACCTTCGAGCCCAGGCTAATTCCGAAGCACCAGACCCGTTGGAGTGGGTTCGACGACAAGATCCTGTCACTGTACGCACGAGGGATGACCGTGCGCGAGATCCAGGCACACCTGGAGGAGATGTACGGGGCCGAGGTGTCGCCGAGCTTAATCTCATCGGTCACAGACGCAGTGGTGGATGAGGTCAAGGCGTGGCAGGCGCGCCCGCTCGATCAGGTCTATCCGATCGTGTACTTGGACTGCATCCACGTCAAAGTTCGAGACGGTGCAGTTCGAGTCAAGGCGGTCTACCTGGCCATCGGCATAACGATGAGCGGTGAAAAGGAAGTTCTGGGCCTGTGGCTGGCCCAAACAGAGGGTGCGAAGTTCTGGTTGCAAGTGGTGACGGAGCTACGTAATCGCGGCGTGCCAGACATCTTCATCGCCTGTGTCGACGGCCTGAAGGGCTTCCCTGAGGCTATCGAGGCAGTGTTTCCGTACACCACGGTGCAACTATGCATCGTGCATATGGTCAGGCACAGCTTGAACTATGTGTCGTGGAAGCGGCGACTAGAAGTGGCGGCCGACCTCAAGCGTATCTACACCTGCGCCACCGCCGAGGAAGCTGAGCAACGGCTCACCGAGTTCGAGGCACGCTGGGACAAGGAGTACCTGCCGATTGGCCAGTCTTGGCGGCGTAACTGGACACGGTTAACCCCATTTTTCGACTATCCACCCGAGATCCGTAAGGTCATCTATACAACCAACGCAATCGAGTTGGTGAACATGGGGCTACGAAAACTAACCAAGCACCGCGGCGCGTTTCCGAGCGACGAAGCTCTCGTCAAACTGCTCTACCTCGCGTTGCGCAACATCAGCAAACGATGGACCTTACCCATCCGTGATTGGAAGGCAGCCCTGAACCGATTTACCATCCAGTTTGAGGGGCGGCTCCCTCAGCTGTAATCCGAATCCCGTTTACACAAAAATCTGCACACGCTCGTGCGATTGGAGCCCAGCTGGCAATATATATTCCCCCCTTGCTGGCCATCTTCGGCTGATGCCTAAAATTCATTAAGCCGAAGCCGCTTCGCGGCTCGGCCTGCGTGTGTGCTGTGAGCGATTTATTCTTGCCAATCCTCGACCTTTTCAGGCGCCGAGCAGCACCATATGTTCGAGACATTTTTCCTGGCGAAGTAGTGCTGTGGCCAGCTGATTCTTAGATGTCGGGAGGCGAGCGCGGACAACGGTTTGACGATTTGCTTCACGAGGTCATCGCTCGGCCTTTGAAGAACGAGAATCCCCAAAAGTCGAGAAGTAGATTGATTCGTGAGCAGCCACTCTTATCCTCAAGACGTCATGCGAACTGAGTCGGACACTTTGCGACCGGATGTAAATAGACATGTGTCAGTGCTCGATTGGCAAATTCAGCTGCGCCCCCCTATCGACGCAGCCAACGTTCAAACCACTGGCAGGGTCAGGGAGGGCTTGTAGGACCGCCCCCGGGCTCCGTCGAAGTCGAACTCGTAGAAACGCACAGGACCCATTAGCAGTTGATGTTGTCCGAGGTAGAAGGTGAGTGCGTTGGGTGCGGCAATAAATAAGTGCGTGGTCTTCCCGGATGCAGCGCTTCCGTTGGCTTTGACCTGCGCGGCCAATGAGCGCGCCAGCTCGAAGGCGTGCCGCCCATTGAGCACTGAAGCCGGTCCTGAGCCTCCGGAAGGCCTGAGTACTAACAGTCGGCCGACGAGGGGAAGGGAGCGCTCGATGTAGGACTTCGCATCCGCGGCGATGTCGTGCGTCGCGGCGACGGCAATCGCGATTTCAGGTGCCGTTGCATCGATGACGATTTCGGTCAGTTCAAGCTTCGGCCAGGCGTGATCCCAATCGGCATCATCCGCCGCCCAGATCTGGCGCGCCGGCGAGCGTTGTTCCATCTCAATGACCCGGCCGATTTTCGTATTGAGCACGGAGCCGGCCGCAAACGCCAAGGTCGCGTGCACATCCAGTGCCAGACGCGGCCTATCGCTTTCCTGGGCGGCTTGTAGCAGGAATCTTTTGAGCTCGGGATAAAGTGTGTTCGACCACTCTGCCTCGTCGCGGATGTATCGCTCATCGAAGTCAGGCACGAAATCCAATACGCGGGTGCACCGATCTTCAAGGCGATCTACCGGATGGCTGAAGGATTTGACGCCGTAGACGATAGGGCGAGGTGTCCCTCCATGGGCAAACAGGCCCTCCTCTTCGCATACGCGCCGGAAACTGGCGCGGTCAAACTCCAATCGACCTTGGCCAAGCCACTTGTAGACGACGTCGTCATATGGGAATGCACTTTCGTGCGCAGGAATGCGACGCAGGCCGACGAGACCGAACAATGTGTCCAACTGGTCACGACAATCATCCAGCGAATCATTGGCCGCGCGGAACGCCAGCACCCCGGCGAACTGTCGCAAGGCCTCATCATCAAGCGACAGATGCTCCCGCCACTCCTTGCGGACGGTCCCTGTCTTGCTGTTGTCCGTCTTGGTGTCGAACAATCGCTCCACCCGAATAGCGCCGGACCGGGTGCCCATGATGGCTCGTAACGGATCGTTCCGGTCCGGCTGCCAGTTCGTTAACAGCGTGAACTGAACGGGGTCTTCGGAAGTGCCGTGCGTGAGATGAGCACTGTGTGCGCGCTGCAATAATGACCTCTTTTCAGCGTTGATGAAAAGAGGATCGATGAGCTGTTGGTAGCCGTAGCTTCCGGGCGTTGTATGCCACTTGCACTGGATGTGCTCGCGCAGCAGCGTCTTCCCATTGAGCGTGCGCGGACCGCGACCGCGGTCATACTCGATCCAGATATCGTCGTAGCTTCGAGGGCCGGACTCGAACCCTACGCGGACGATTGGGCTCTCGCTATCGAGTAGACGACCGGCTCGCAGCCAGAACTGCCTTGCCTGGAAGTCGTCGCCCTCGCGCCGTGCCGTGTTTGCCTGGGTCATGTTATGCCCTCAGGCATGATCGCGAAATGCAGGCGTCGGCGCCATCTGTTGCGCAATCTCGATCGCCTGTTTGCCATCGACGGCTCGCTCGGGATAGGCATCGAGCACGATCGACGGGATCAGACGCTGTGTGAGATCAGAGAAGGTGAACCCGACATCGTGGCCGTTGCCTGCACCAGTGGCAGCGACGAGGCCATCCATCTGTGCCTTCGAAAGGCCGAGCGGTTCAAGCCGCTCATACAGCACGTGGCGGCGCTGCGCTTCGTCGGGACGTGCGAAGGTGAGAATATCCGCCGCACGGCGTCGCACAGCGGGATCCAGCGCGTTCAACCGGTTAGTACAAATGATGACGGCGGCAGGCACCTTCGCTTGTGCCAGACGATCGATGCCGCGGATGAAGGCGTTGACTCCGGCGCGATCTTCATGGTGCATCTGTGAGGACTCGCGCGACTGGGCGAGCGCATCTGCTTCGTCGACGAACAGGATTATGCCGCCATTGCTTTTAGCGCCGCGAACGGTTTGCAGTTTTTTGGCTTCGGCGAGCGTGTAATCGATTGCTGCCGTCAGCAACTGCGTCATTTCGCCCACCTGACCCTTGCCACGGGTGGCCAGGCTGAGCGGAAACAGAGTGATATCGATCTTTTCCTGGCGCGCCACGGAATCACCGATCGTTTCCGCCAACTCGGTCTTCCCCGAGCCCACGTCGCCGGCAAGGATGACCAGCGGCGGACGGCGCAGGACGGTGTCGAGCAAGGCAGTCGCACCCGGGTGATGTTTTTTCGACCAAGCTTCTAATCCTGCTGGATGGACCAAAAGACCGAGGATCTTCGCCAGGCGAGACTTTTGTTCTTCCAGCCCGATCAGGCGATTAAGCCGCGTCCGAGCATCGGTGTCAGGATAGGTCTGGCGCTGATCGAATAGTTCATCGAGAGTGGGTTTCATCAGTAGCTCCGGACGCTAGAACGGTCGAGTGCCTTGCCACCGGCGGTGTAGGTCAAATCAGGTGCCAAGAAGCCATTAACGGTGGGCTCGGGCGCGCCCCCGCGCTGGAACGGAAGGGACTTCTTGAAAGCGTCCTGCTGTGTCGAGTTGAGGCTGGACCAGGTCGACGAGTAGGTCAGGTAGCTATAAAACGTCGCGTTCGCCACGTTCTTGCCGGGCCGAACCTTGCCAGGGTCGTCGCCATATCCATCGGTGCCGGCTAGATCCTTGGCCGAGTATCGCAGCGTAGGTTCGATCCATTGGCCGTCGCGCTTGTAGCCGTAAGTCACCGTGCCGAGATAGCCCGCTTTCAAGAGCTCCACGACCTCGGTTTCGTAGGTCGTGATGTCGACATCGCTGGGCTCGCCATACAAGCGTTGCATGCGCTTCAAGTCAGCGGCTACCTTGGCTGCCATATGGCGAGCATGGGTGACGGTGAAGGTGTTGGTTTGCGAGACCGTATAGCTGTTCATGGGATCCTCAGACCTGGAACGAGGGACCGAAGACCTTCTGCCAGTAGCGGACGGTCTCCTGCTTGTTGGGGGCAGCGAGTGCGGCATCGATCGCATCGCCTGCATCCAGCGCAGCATCCACGATCGCGTCGGCCTGCTGTCGGGAATAAAGCTTCGCTACGTTGTTGGCTTGGTTGACAGGATCAATAATTCTCACTGGCTCGGCGAAGGTGCCGATGCTCGACAGCGGGTAGTAGTCGTTGAAGGCAATCTGCTCGCGAAGATCGCTACGCGCCAGGTAGGTGAAGAAGTGTTGCATTGCTTCGGGATAGTCTGAGAAGTCCAGACCGTCGTCGCAAAGCTTCGCCATCACCATCTCTATCATGAAGGACTTGAATCGGAATCCGGAGTTCTCCGTCTTCTGGCGCTTCGCCCAAAATTTGGCGAGTCGGACCACCTGGACGAAATGCGTCTGTTGGGCGATTTTGCGCTTCTTCGCGAATTCCAAATGCCTAGGGATGCTGGTGCGTAGGAAGGAGCCGTCTTCTTGGCTGACTAGGTTGCCATACCAATCCGGATCGCCGTTGTAGAGGATCGGGACGACGTCGACATCCAGTCCCGTTCCTGCGAAAGAGACCGTGACCGAGTAGGTTTGCGGCTTCACCTGTTCTGGCTTGAAGTTGGGAAACGCCTTGCGCAGCCGCTCGGCCAGATAGTCCAACAATTTGCTGACATCTTGCGGCGCGTCGGCACCGCTGATGTAGCAGGCGACATCGATGTCGTTGAGCGAGCGTAGCGCGGTGCCCTTGGCGAGGCTGCCGGACAGCATCATTCTTTTTAGAGTGAAATCGGGGTGCTCGGCAAGATACGTTTCCAAGCGCTCGCGTAGCCTACGCGCCTGCGCGCGAAACTCATTCGCACTGTCGCGCGGCAGGTTCACGCGGTCCTCGGCGAAGTTGACGATATCCTTATGCCCTACGTGTTCCCGTGCCATGCGTGTCCCTTTACCCGATCGACCCAGTCGACGTGGATGTATTTGTGTTTTCCGGTGCCCATGCGGAATAGCCTCCCGCTTGTCTGTCGCAGATATTGCGACCGAAACAAGCTCGAACCGGTTGCGGCACGCCATCCCAAACTCAAGCTTGGGGATGTATATCTGGCTTTCAAGGGTGGGTAGGGGCGCGTAGTGTAGGGGCGTCGAGTCGTTCCCGAGGGGCGGGACTCATCCAATGCATTTTGGCAACGAGAGTACGCTCTGCGCCTGGTTCCGGCCGGTAGCTGCAGGTCGGGTGAGGCTGGGCATGGCAGTTTGCTTCGTTGATAGTGCGTGGCCAGATTGTTATGGCAATAGGTTTCGAACTACACAAGAATTTGCGCGTGCTCTTAGTATTGTGTTGTTCGAGTTAGCGTCGACAGGGAGAAGGAGCTACTAAGTTGGCCCGCTAGTCAAAGAGGCGCGCATATCGGCGCTGTGCAGCTTATTCACCGGCCAATGCGGTTTAGGGAATGCTGGTTGCTTATGGCCGGTTCAGCAAGAATTGTGCGTTACGGATTGCAATCGTTGACACGAGATTGCGCGGGGGCATATATGGGGGCATTGTGATTCTAGTTGGCGATGAAAACGCAAAATAATCATATGGATGGGTTGTTTTTGTGAATCCCTCCGGGCGCGCCAGATTGAGGTCCGGGCTGGTCCCAGGACGCACGGAAACCCCGGAGAAATCCGGGGTTTCTGTTTTTCAGGTAGTCAATACCGCCTGCAGGAGAGTTTGCCAGTCAGGCCGTTGACGACAGCTTGGGGCAGCCCACGCTGCTGGACCATAGGTTGCCCCGCAACGGCGGCGGACCACCTTCAGCTACGCGCCGCCCTGCCTGCCGACAGACGTCGGCGCCTGTTCAATGGCGTCGTCTTGTATCTGGAAATCAGCCGCGCGGGATAGGGCGGGCCATGCGCTTGGAAGCGAAGCGTTGCTGGAAATGGGAGGCGGCCTGCGTTCGATGGCTTTTCCTTTGGACCACCGCAAAGGCCGGCACCGCGCGTAGCCGCAGTGCTGGAAGCACTGGGTCTTGCCGGTTGGGATTGGCACGCAATGAGTACATCGAGGTCGACTCAATCCCGTCGCGTCTCTATCTGGCCAGCAGGATGCTGGTCGAATTGGGGAAGCGCGCCGCGCATTGAGCGCTCAGTGCTGTGAACGGCATCATCGTCTGGACCGGTGGAGTCCAGGCAGTTGGCGCATCCGCGGGCAGTCCTGTGGGAAACGGGGCTGCTTGCGGAGCAGGAAGCACTCCAGGCTGGCCGTACGACGAGTGCAATGAGGGGTATCGCAGCTGCGTCGTGCTGACGGCCAGTTACATGCCCGTTGCATCGCATTGCACGGGAAGGCGCTGGTAGTTCTGGCCAGCGTTCCGTTCCGGCATCACATAGGTGGCACTGCAGCTGTAGCCGTCCCATTGAACCTTCACTTCGCCCTGCTGTTGTTCGGCAGCGAGCATCAGTAGCAGGCGGCCACGCGGATCGGTGATGCCCAGGCGTTCGCCGGAACTGCTGTCGACTACCGCGCCGAACGGCATGGGGTTGCCGTCGGGCTGGCGCAGCTCCAGCTGCACGCGGCGGCCGGTGTCGGCCTTGAATGTGGCCAGTACCGCAGCACCACGCGTGGGCACCAACTGCTGCATGGCGGTATCCACATCCACATCTGCGCCAGCGGCACGCGCATCCAGCCCAACCCAGTTGCCGCGATAGGGTGTTGCGCTGGGGATCACCGCATAGCCATTGCGGCCCGTTCTGACTCCGGCATAGCTGGCGATACCGATGCCGGCCACGGAGGGTTCCACATGGGCGAGCATGAAGGTCTCGCTCAACGACTGCCCCAGATTGACGCCGCCAGCATGGGCGACCACCGAGCCGGAAGCGGACAGGCTCATCGAATCAGAATTGCCGGCGTGGTTGTAGGTGGCATTGAGCCGCGCAACCGGCGTTGTCGCGCCGACGGACAGCATGGCGTTGCTCTGGCCTTGATTGTCACGGCCGGCCGAGGCGCTATAGCTGATGTCCTGCTCGGTGCCAGGCAGCATGCCGGACACGCCGGCTTGCATGCTGTTGCCGCCGTGGCGGCCAGCCGAGGCATGGACCTGCGGCGCACGTGGCTGCTTGCCCAGTGGCAGGCTGACGTTGAGCATCAGCGTGTCATCGCGGCGCGAGGTTGCCTCCGTCGTCGAGAACAGGTTGCGGGCGTGTGTGTAGGAGATGTTGTAGGTGCCGCGGCCGATGCGGTTGCCATGCCCCAGCGAGACGCTGCGCGAGGACGATCCGTCCCAGTTGCGGCCAAGTGAACCGCTCAGGTAGAAGCTGGCGTCACCGATCGGCTGAGTCAGGTACGCATCCAGCCGTTGGCGGCTGGATGCGCTGGCGGCGAGGAAACCGTCCAACACCGGTTCGCGTTCCAGCGCGTGACCAGCGAGGGTCCGGTAGCCTTGGCTAAGATCATGTTGCATGTTGAGCGAAACACTGGTGTTGGTGCTTTCGATGAAACCGGCATAGCGAAGCTCCACGCGCTGGCCGTCCAGGTGCGCGCGGTCGGGACGGCTGCTGGAATGAATGCCGTTGAGTGACAGTGCGCCCACACGCGTGTTCAAACCCATGCCCACCGAATAGGCCTGAAAATCGTTGGCTACCTGTATGCCTGTGGCCAGGGTGGCGTTGGTGCCGATACCGTACAGCAAGGATGCGTTGGCAAAAGCCGGGGCGTTGCGTGAGTGATCATGCAGGCGCACCTGGCCTGCCGCCGCGTCGTACTTGATACGACCTTGACGCACCATCAGCGGTGGCGCCGAAAATGCCTGGCGGGTAATACGGCGACTTCCGTCGGCTTCAATCACACTGATTTCAAGATCACCGTTGGCTCCCGACGGGGCCAGGTCGCGGATCTCGAACTGGCCAGGGGCTACGCTGCTGGTGTGGATGAGGTAGCCGTTCTGACGAATCTCCAGCGTGGCGTGTGTTTCGGCACTGCCACGGATGACAGGTGCATAACCCTGCTCGTCATCCGGCCGCATGGCCTCATCAGATGCGACGCGTGCGCCGAGGAACCGCACGCTGTCGAACAGCGGCGAGTAGCTATAGGTCTGCCCAATCACCAATTGGCTGCGCATCGGCGCCAGCTCGCGTTGCAGATAGGTGTTCTGGCTGTTGAACTCGGTTTCTCGCCGGTTTCCGGCGGCGATGAAGGAATCATTGCGCAGCCGCCAAGGGCCGGCATTCAGACCCATGCGCAGACTGGCATTGGCATCGCGAACAGCGCCCAGCCCGGGCACCTGGTCCTGACGCCCATGAATGCTGTAGTCCAGGAACGCGGCATTGATGCCGCTGTCCCAAAGTGCGGGGGCGACATAACCGCGGCGTGCTGGTGCCAGGTAGAGCTGCGGTATGCCGATGTCCAGGCGCAGCTGGGAGGTGTCATAGCGCGCCGTGGCTTGCGGTACCACATCGCCAAGGCGCAGGCAGTCTGCGGCTGCATCGGGCACCTGCGGCAGGCGTGCTGCATCCACGCCTAGCTGCACGAGCATGTCCGCGCTGAAGCATGGCTCAGCCTCTCCACTGCGCGGGTCGATCGAGAACACCATATCGATCCGCCCAACAAGGGAGCGATTGACGTACACATCCACGCGGTGGCGGCCTTCGGCCACGCCACTGGCACCCAGCAGCGCGTGCAGGTTCATGGCCGATTCCGCGCCATGCAGGAAGGCCATGTTGAAGCCACCGGCCGCATCGGCGTTGGCCGAAGCCGAGGCCAACGCGAGTCGTTGCGGGTTCTGCATGCTGTCGGCATAGAGATCTTCCAGCTCGGCGCCGATCTCATCGATCCCCAGCTCTGCGTTGGCCGCGTTGGACGCGGTCTCATGCGGCGCACGCTGCACCGCATGTTCGGGCGCCTTGTTGGACTGTTCGGTGGCCGCCACCGGCGGGCTGCAGCACAGTGCCACGCACGGCAGCAGGCAGGCGCACAACGCCCTCAGCAGGTGTTGCAACTCGCGCATTGCAGGGGTGGCGTTGGCTTTCGCAGGGCTGTGTTGGTACATGGTTCTGCAACCGTTCGGCGGTGACGATGCTGATGACGGGCACGTGCTTGCCTGCCATGGATCGGCACACTGGGAAAGGAGAGAAAAGCTGGCGCCGCCGATGGCGGCAGTGTTCAGCGTGCGTTGCTGGCAGCTGCGCCGTTGACCTGGGTGGCTCCGGACAGGCGGACGCGGTAGGCATCGGCGCCGCCGTAGTCATTGATGGTGCGGAAACCAAGCGTGGTATCGACTGCGATGTTGCTCAACTGCAGCTCAAGGACCTGCCCTGGGGCAAGCATGCCTGGGCTGGGAAGTTCGCCGCCGGCGCCATCGCTGAGTTCACTGAAGGAGACGTGGTACGCACTGGGATTGGACAGCGTCAACAACGCGCCCTGGGTGTTGTGCACGGCCGACCAGCGCACCATCAGCGGTGCCTCGGCCGCGCTGCCGCTGAGTCCGGAAGGGCGGAAGAAGACCTTGATGCGCTGGCGTACCGCGATCTGCAGCTGGTTTTCACCATGTGCGGTCTGCGGTACTTCCTGCACATTGAGCCACAGCACCGACTCGCGTTCGCGCGGCAGCTCACTGCCGCTGCCGGCGTACATGACCCGCAGCAACTGCTGGCCATTGGCGGCCATCTTCGCCACCGGTGGCGTCACCGCAAAAGGCAGGTCGTCGGCATCATTTTCCGAATTGGTTTCCAGCCACGATTGGATCAGTACCGGCGCGTCGCCATTGCGCACGACGATGTTCGCCTCCTGCTGCTTTTCCTGCAGGACCATGCGTGTGCCGCTCAAAGCGATGGACGCTTGTGCCTGCCCAGCACTTGCCACGCTGATTGCGGCCATGCCGGCGAGACAGGCATTCCTGAGTATCGAATGGGTGTTCATGCGGGCTCCTGGATCGGCTGGAGGTGCCCTGGCAGGGGGAGCTGCCAGGGCGGGACTGGTGGTCAGTTGTAGGACAGCTCGTAGGCCACGGTGGCGTTGGCTTCACCCGGCACCACGTCGGCGACGGCCTTGCCCTGCTGCAGGGTGTAATAGGCCTTCAAGGGAATGACCACGCTGTTGCCGTCAAACGGCGATTCCAGGGTGGCGCTGCCGGCAGTGAAGTCCAATGCCTCGTTGTTGCTGACCAACATGATCTGCACGTTGGATGCACCACCGGTTACCGCAATGCCCTTGCCCGAGCGGGCCTGCGGGGTCAGCTTCAGTTCCACCTTGGTGCCGGACAGGCATTCGACCTTCAGGTCAATGGTCTTCTCGATGGCGGTCATGCCGGTGCTGCCGGTGATCGGGTTGGCTTCGGTGCCCAGCGTGTTGGCCGACACCGTGCCCATGTCCACCAGCAGGTTCTTGCCTGCGTTGGTCGCACCGGCACCGGTCACCACGCAGCTGTCGTTGTTGACGGCACCGCTGAAGGTGATGTTGCCCTGTGCGCCAACAGCAGCTTGTGAGGTGCCGGCGGCGAATGCGGAGAGCGCTACCAGGCCAATAAACAACTTCTTCATGATCAATTCCTCTTGGATGGAAGGGATGCGGATACACGTCAGCGGAGAGCCGCGTTTGCCGTGCTGTTGCCGCGGAGTGCCGTTCTTCAAGCACGGGGAGAAGTCTAGGAATCGGCCTATCTGAAGTGCTTAGGACGATTCCTAAAGTGCGGACCTGGGCGGCAATCCGGCGATTTAGGATTCGTCCTAAACATCGAGCGGTGGGGCACTTCTAGGCTGCACGCATGAAAGACGCTCACTCATTCAATCTGTTGCAGGTGGAGGAACCACGCCGCGTGTCGGGCATCCTGCTGTGGGTATCCACAGCGGCGTTGATCGCCTGCTCGCTGCTGGCTACAGCCGCGTATCTCTATTCGGAGCTCACGGTTGGCGTGTCCGAGTATCGGCGCCACCTCAATGACGGCGCCTACAAGGCACAATTGTTCCTCGACCAGCGGGAAGCGCTGCTGCGTGCGCTGGCTGCCACCGCGGTAGCCGATGACACGCTACCTGTGCAGGCAGCCAGAACGTCCGGACACATTCCACAGCTGCAGGCCATCGATCTGCCGGAGGTGGCTGGCGATGTCTCGTGGCAGCTCGCGGTGACGCCGCGCATGCTCGGCGGGCTGGCGCTGGCTGATGCACGTTTGATCCACACGACGGCCAACCCGCTGCGCAGTCATGTGCTCCAAAGCAATGGCGATGGCAGCTACACTTGGACGCTATTGCCTGTCGAACGCATTCCCGCGGCGATGGCCACGCTGCCGTTGCCAGATCATGATCGCCGACCAGTGACCTGGTTGCGCCAAGCCGGCGCCGAAGCATCCTTGCTGGCGGTGTACGCGCCGGTTGATCGACACGATGCGGGCAATGGCTGGATCGGCCTGGAGTTGGACAACCTGCGGCAGGCATTGCAGCTTGCGGACATGCCAGGCTGCAGCTACACGCTGCTTGATAGCAATGGCAGCGTAGTGCTGCGCAGCAGCGATGCACCGGCCTATCTTGCCGGCCTGCAGGATGATTACTTCGGTCTGCGCAACGCAGGTTACGTGCCGCATGACATCGTACTCAGCAAGTCCATCGGTTCCGGCGGCTTGCGCGTGGTGTACTCGGTGCCGGTGCAGCGGTTGCTGGCCGATGCACGCGGCGTGGTGCTGCGTACGCTGGCAATGGAGTTACTGTTCATCGCGCTCATGCTGGCTGCTGCGCATGCAGCGCGGCGCATGTACCTTGTGCCGGCCCAACGTCAGTATCAGGCACTGTTGGACAGTGTTGAACTGAACCGGACCCTGATTGCGACTGCGCCGGTTGGTTTGGCGGTGGTCTGCAATGAGGATGGCGCGGTGCTGCGCGAGAACGCGTTGGCACGGCGCTGGATGGGCCACGATGCGCAATGGCGCGAGCGCCTTGCCCAGTACGAAGGTCACAGCTGCCATGCCGGCATCGAACTGGATGACAAGGGCCACGTCGATGTCACCGCGGTACCGCTGCTGTATCGTGGGCAGGCGGTTTCGCTGTTCGTGGTGAGTGACGTCAGCTTGCAGAAGCAGACCGAGGCTTCGCTGGTCGCGGCGCGCACCATGGCTGAGCGCGCCAGTCAGGCCAAGACCCAGTTCCTGGCCATGATGAGCCATGAAATCCGCACGCCTTTGTTCGGCATTACCGGTACGCTTGAGTTGTTGGCGGCTGCCACTCATGACCCGCACCAGCATCGTTACATCGATCTGCTGCATCGCTCCGCGGCGGCCTTGGTTGGTACGGTCAATGACTCACTGGACATGTCGCGGATCGAATCGGGCCACACGGTGCTGCGGAGCAATGCCTTCTGTTTGATTACGCTGATTGACGAGACCATCACCTCATTCGTGGCCCGGGCTGAGAGCAAGGGCTTGCGGCTCTACGCGGTAGCCGATCTTCCGCCCATCGATGATGTGGTGGGCGATGCGCAGCAGATCCGGCAGATTCTGGCCAATCTGATCAGCAACGCGATCAAGTTCACCGACGCCGGCCAGGTGGTGTTGCGGGTCAAGGCGTTCACGCGCCCCGATGGCCGCCTGCAGATCATCTTCCAGGTCAGTGACACTGGCGCTGGTGTTGCGCCGGAGGCAATCAAGCACCTGTTCGAGCCCTACTACCGTGCCAACGATGTGCTGTCACGCAATGTTCCGGGCACCGGGCTGGGCTTGGCCATCAGCAACCGGCTTGCGCTGCTGATGGGAGGATCGCTGCAGGTGGTCAGCCAGCAGGGGCTGGGTACGCGGATTTCGCTGGAGCTGGCATTGGCCAAGGCAGACGCTGGCGGCGCTGATATGCAGCGGTACCCGCAATTGCAGAGCAAGCCGGTCTATGTCGCCGGGCAGTTGCCGGAGGTTGTGTCCAACCTGTGCCGGTGGCTGTCCCGTTGGGGGGCGGTTGCGGTTCCCTGTACGGGAGCCATGCAGCAGATGAGTGCTGATTCGATCCTGCTGCATGCCTGGCCTGCGGCCACCGAGGTGCCTGCGTGGCAGGGCCGTGAAGTGTTTCTTCGCCCGGCGGCGGCCACGCTGGGCGCGGCGACGAGCGATGGTGTGGTGTCCGCAGCGGCACATGCACTGCTTGATATCGGCAGGGCAGTACAGCAGGCGCAGCTGGGGCATGTTGACGATTCCGCGCACATCGCGGGCGTAGATTCCGCCGCACCGTTGGCGTTGCGGGTGCTGGTCGTAGACGATAGCCCCATCAACCAGTTGATCGTAAAGGCACAGTTGGACATGCTCGGTTGCCAGGTGGTCCTTGCCGACGGCGGCCAGCGCGCCCTGCAGTGTGCGGAGCTGGATGATTTCGATGCCATCCTGACCGATCTGAACATGCCGTCCATGTCCGGCTACGCGCTGGCCGAGGCGCTGCGCCATCGGGGTTATCCAGGGCTGATCCTTGGCACCAGTGCTGATGCCTTGCCCGACACCCATGGCAAATGGTGGTCGGCGGGAATGGATGCCATGCTGGTCAAGCCATTGTTCCTGTCCACTTTGCGCGAACACCTGCGCGCTGTGCGCCGCACCGAGGTATAGATCGATGCTCTCCGATGTCCGCATCCTGGTTGTTGATGATCATCCGCTGCAATGCCTGCACGTGGAAACCCTGCTGCGGGCGACCGGCCTGCACGATGTGCAGTGCGCCGGCTCTGCGACTGAGGCGATGGCGCTGCTGTGCCAACGACGCTACCCGTTGGTCATCCTGGACCTGGACATGCCCGGCAGCGATGGTGTGCAGTTCATCGATCGACTCGCCGACACCCCGTTCGAACCCTGGCTGGCGATCTGCAGCTCCTGCGATGACAGCATTCTCAAGAGCGTGGAGCAGATGGCGCTGGTAAAAGGATTGTCCGTGATCGGTGCGTTTCCCAAACCTTTCACCGCCGCCCATGCTTTGCAGCTGCGGCAGCGACTGCTGCAGGCATCTCCCCGGCAATCAACCAAAGCAGAGGTGCAGGTGCTGCCCCGCGTTGATGCAGGCACGCTGCTGCGGGCGATGGACCAGAGGGCCATCCATGGTCGTTTCCAGCCCAAACTCGATGTGGGCAGCCGGCGGATTGTGGGGGCCGAGGTTCTTGCCCGTTGGCAGCATCCGGTGTCGGGGCTGGTTGCTCCGGCCGCCTTCCTGCCAGCCATCCAGCGCCACAACCTGCAGCAGGAACTGCTGATGTGCATGCTCCGTGAGGGGCTCGACGCGCATCTCAAATGGCGGACACATGGCCACGTTCTGCCCTTTTCCGTCAATCTTCCGGTTCCTCTGCTGGAGATCGCGGACTTGCCCGATCAGTTGGCTGACACGGTGGCAAGCGCCGGGGTGTCGACGGCCAACGTGGTGTTCGAGCTGCTCGAGGATGAGCCCATCCATGCGGTCGATCTCTTCCATCGCGGGGTCAGTCGATTGCGCCTGAAGGGCTTTGGCTTGTCGCAGGACGACTTCGGCCGTGGCTATAGTTCGATGTACAACCTGCTGTCGACGCCTTTCACCGAGATGAAGATTGATCGTGCCTTCGTCAGCGGCGCACGGAACGACGCAGCCCGTCACGCGGTATTGGCTTCGGCGATCGAACTGGGCCACGAACTTGGCTTGACCGTAACCGCCGAAGGCGTGGAGACCGAAGACGATCTGGCCTGTCTGCGGCAGCTTGGTTGTGATCGCGCGCAGGGTTTTTTGTTCTCGCCGGCAGTGGATGCGACCCACTTTGGGCAGCTTCTGTAGGACAAAACGCATAACATCCACGGCAGACAGGTTTCCCGTTGCCTGAGTGCCTTCATGCCTGATTCCTCTTTTGCCAATGTCACTGTGCGCCTCCATCGGCAGACCATCGCCACCTTCGGCAGTCTCGTGCTGGCGCTGTTGTTTGCCGGCCTGCTGGCGCTGGGTACGCAGCAGGCGCTGGAGCAGACCAGGGCCAAGCTCACCGCCGATTTCGGCCAGCGTGTGGAGTACCTGCTTGAACAGGAGCAGTTCCTGCAACAACTGCACGCACAGAATACGCAGCAGGCGCGGCTGCCTGAGCAGGTGGCGTCTGACGTCAAGCAACCATTTGCTTTCGTGCCGGGGCCGCAGGCTGCAGCGATCAGTCCGGCCTACGCGGCCGTCGGTACGTACCTGAGTCGTCAATACTCCGCGTTCTGGGCGTTCTCGTATTTTCCGGCAGCACCGTTGCTGGTCGTCAACGGCAATGATGGTAGCGCCGTGCTGGTCCCGGGCGAGCTGGCAGGGCAGGGGGCGCAGGGTGCATCGGGCTGGTTGCGTGAGGCCAGTTCGATTGTGCTGCGTGAAGGTTCGCGGCTGCCTGCGGCGGTGGCCGCCAACGCCATCGATGGCCCGCCGGTTACGCCAGTACGCTGGTTTGCGATGCCGGGCGAACCGGACAAGATGCTGGGGCTGGCGCATACGGGTTTCCGCAGCGGGCGCGTGGCCGCCGTCACTGATGACGCATCGAAGGCTTACATGGCCATGGTGTTCAGCGAAGCGCGGCTGTTCGCCAGCGCCGACACTGCTGCGTCGCCGCCCGCTGCGTTCTGGTTGCAGCACACCGGGCAGGGGCTGCTGCTGGGCCGGGGCGCGCCGCCACCCATGCAGGCAGATGGTTTCCATCCGCGGCTGCAGGGCCTGGGTTTGCGTCTGCAGGATCGTTCTGGCAACTGGGTTGGCTATTACCAGGTTGGCTACGCCAGCTTGTTCGCGGGGAGCCCGTGGTTGCTGCTGGCTGCCTTGGCGCTGGTCGTACTGGCGGCGCTGGCAAGCGTCGGTTATGTGCGCTGGTATCGCCTGCACGTGATCGACCCCGCGCGCAAAGCGCAGGAGCAGATCATCGACAGCGAAGCATTCAACCGTACCTTGATCGAGACCGCGCCGGTCGCGCTGTGCCTGTTGACGCGCGGCCAGGGCCAGGTCGTATTCGCCACCGCTTTGGCGCAGCAATGGCTGGACGTGAATCTGACCCAGCCGCTGTTGGGCCTGTCAGCAGACCCGGTGGCGTGGAGCCGGATGTTGCAGGCAACCTCGGCGGGCGCGATCGAATCGATAGAGCGCGACAACGGGCGTTCTCTGCACATGACCTACGCGCCTACCCGTTACCAGGGCCAGGATGTTGTGCTGTGCGCGTTCACCGACGTCACCGTGCATGCCGAAGAGCAGCGCGCATTGGCACGTGCGCGGGTGGCCGCGGACGCGGCCAGCGCCGCCAAGAGCACCTTCCTGGCGACGATGAGTCACGAAATCCGGACTCCCCTCTATGGCTTGCTGGGCACATTGGAGTTGCTGGCGTTGACGCAACTGGACGGACGACAATCGCAGCACGTGGCGCGTTTGCAGGATGCATCGCAGCAGCTGCTGCAGCAGATCAGCGACATTCTCGATATCAGCAAGATCGAGGCCGGGCAGATGCAGGTGGAGTCCAGTCCCTTCAATCCGCGTGAGCTGGTCCAGCAAAGTACCGCGGCATTTGCGGTGATGGCCAGGCAGAAGGGATTGCTGCTGTTCTGCACGATCGACCGACAGGTGCCCAACCTGGTCTGCGGTGACGCGCTGCGTGTGCGTCAGGTGCTCTCCAATCTGATCAGCAACGCCGTCAAGTTCACCGCGGCTGGGCATGTCATCGTACGCCTGCGCGCCGAACGCACCCAGGATGGGAAGGCCGCGCTGCGGTTCCAGGTTGCCGATACCGGCATCGGCATCCCCGACGACAAGCGCGACCAGCTTTTCACCCCTTTCAGTGACATCAATCAGAGCCAGAACACCGTACGAGGTAGCGGATTGGGCTTGTCGATCTGCGCGCGGTTGGCGCAGCTCATGGGAGGTACGCTGACGGTCGTCAGCGCCGCAGGGCTGGGCAGCAGCTTCACACTGGAGTTGGCGCTTACCCCCGCAGTAGCGGAGGCGGCAACGGCAACGGAGTCCGCACCGCAGCTTTCGGGCCTGCGTCTAGTGCTGCGCTCACCGCATCCGGAGCTGTCCCTGCACCTGCATGACTGGCTGTGCGGTTGGGGTGCTGAAGTCGAGCTGCTGACCAGTACCGATGCGTTGCCAGTCGAGGATGAGAGGCTGCTGCTGGATGTGCAGATGCCAGCCCTGGCTACCACGTGGAAGGGACGCCACCTGCGTGTGGCGGCGCTGGGTGACGGTGCGCAGTCATCGGACATCAACGACGACAGCGTCGACAGCATTGCGCTCGAGCTGCAGCGTGTGTTGCTCCAGCTGCCATCGCCACACCGACTGGCGAAGCCGTCCGGATTCCCCCCGCTTGCATTGGATGTACTGGTCGCCGAGGACAATCCTATCAACCAGGCCACGCTCTACGACCAGCTGCAGCAACTGGGTTGCAGGGTGACGGTGGCAGCTGATGGCGAGCAGGCATTGGCGCAATGGCAGGCACAGGCCTACGACGTGGTCTTGACTGACATCAACATGCCACGCATGAATGGCTACGCGTTGACCAAGGCGCTGCGTGGACAGGGCGTGCGCTGCGCGATCGTGGGCGTGACCGCCAATGCCATGCGCGACGAGGAGCAGCGCTGCCTGGACAGTGGCATGGACGCCTGGTTGGTCAAGCCCATCGACCTGCAGCACCTGCACCGTTTGTTGCGCCAGTGGCAGGTAAGTCCGGCACAGCTGCCGACGGAACCGCCACCGCCGTCATTGACGGACGCTGCGCCACAGCCGCTCATTCCGGAAAGGTACCGGCAGGTGTTCCGCACCACCATGCGGGTGGATATTGATCGATGCAGGGAAGGGGTCATCGACGCCGATGGGGTTGTGGTGAGGCAGAAACTGCATCGCATGCGCGGCGCCTTGGTCACCGTTGGCATCGACCCCATGGCACTGACTTTGGAACAGGCGGAGCAACGCGTAGCGCGCGAGGAATGGAGTGGGGCATTACGCGAAGACCTGCTGGGCCTTTGCCGGGCACTGGACAATCTGGTCGCCAGCGCCTGACACTTGCTGCTCGCGCGGGCCGGCATTGATACACACGAAAGGACTGGTAATGCAGAAGCTGCGCATTGTAATTGCCGATGATCACCCGCTGTTGTTGATGGGCATCCGCGAGGTGCTGGAACGCGACCCCAACGTCATCGTCGAGGCCGCGGCGCAATCGCCCTCTGAGCTGGTGGAGCAGCTGGAGCGCTTGTTGCCTGATGTCGTCATCACCGATTACCACATGCCGGATGACGAACGCCACGGTGATGGCATTCAGTTCATTGGTTTTCTGCTGCGGCGGTTCCCCGATATCAAGTTGCTGGTGCTGACCATGCTGTCCAACCCCATGATCGTGGCCTCACTGTATGACGCCGGGGTCACCGGCGTGATCCTGAAGCAACACGATATGTCGGAGGTCAGCCAGGCCTTGCATACCTTGCGTCGCGGCATGCGCTACTACCCGCCAGGATTCAAGAAGGTGCGGCGTGGTGACAGCGAAAACCCGGTCGAGCAGCGGATTGCCTCGCTTACTCTGCGTGAGTTCGAAGTGATGCGGCTGTTCGTCGAGGGACAGACTGTAGGTGAGATCGGTGAGCACCTCAGCCGCAGCGTCAAGACTGTAAGTACCCAGAAGATCTCGGCGATGCGCAAGCTGGGCGTTGAGTCCAACCAGGACCTCGTCAGCTTCTGCACCGAACATGATCTGTTCCGGAGTTGAGCAGGCGCGGGGTGGTGCATCTGTTTGATGCACCACCCCGTCGATCGACGTCGTCAGCTCCGCCAGATCACTTAGGGATAGACGATTGTCACGATGGCCTCGGAGGCCATCAATCCCGGGCGCAGGTCTTCCGTGGCAACACCGGGCATGCGCACATGCTGCACGGTGAAGGGCAGATTGAGTGCCTGGTTGGCAGTGGTGGGCCCTGCTTGCACCGCGATGTTTGCAGGTACCGCGTTGCCGCTGGGCGCAGGCCCATAGCGCACTGGACTGGTGTCGGAGCCTGCATACAGTCGCATGCCTATGGGACTGCGCAGGTTGCCCGCCCTGCTCAGGTAATTGGCGGTGGAACCGATGTTGTTGGCATCTGTAAAGTAGACATTGAACCGGGTTCCCGCTTCACATTGCGTTGCCCGCAGGTAAAAGGTCATTTCACCCGCGCTGCCTGCTGAGCGTGTAGCACTGGCCGCTGCAACCTTATCTGTCGTTACATCGTTCAGCACCACTTGTTGGTTGAGCGTACTGGTGTTGAAGCGGCATGTTGGCAGATGGGGCTTGGGTAACTCAGGTTTGCTGGAGCCAGTTCGAAGCAGATCCATCGCGTCGAAGAAACCGTCGCCGCATGCGTATCGGGTAGAGCCTCCGTAATACGTTGAATTTTCGATGAGAATGCGAGTTCCGCCGTTGTAGACCAGCGTTCCGCCCTTGTACGTATTTGCGTCGATTACCACCAGTTCGATGGAGTAGCGTGCGATGACGCTGTATCTCGTCAATGTGCTTGATTGCACTGTCAGCAAGGTGCCGTAGTCAGTGGTGTTGGAGAACGGCGCTGCATAAGGCTGTTGGAAGGTCGGTTTCACGCCGTCGGTGGCGGCATATGACATCCACTTCACCCGCGCTCCAAGTCCGGGCATATCGGCCAGTGGCACAGCGTAGTACGGGTTCGAATCGACCTTGCCGCTACCGAAGTGCATTATTTGGTAGCTGCCGCCCCCGTTTGGGCTGACCACATAGGTTGTGGTCGCATTCAAGGTGGCGACGATTGAGCCATTGTTCAGCGCGGCAGTGTCCGAAGCGACGGCCCAGGTTCCCTGCACCGTTGGAATCTTGCCTGACGCGGTGCAGGTTGACTGGGCCAGCACTGGTGAGGCGGCGGCAAGGGTAGCGAGTAGCAGTGACATGCCGATGAGTCGCCTTGCCACGGCTGTACGCCACGAAGCTTTCTGGCGATGACTGAGGTATTTCAAAGTCCACCTTCCCGGCCGGTGAGGCCATTTGTCGTAGGCAGGGAGCGCGCCGATGGCAGCTTGGGTACAGCGCCTGCGGTGCCCTGCGGGGATTGGAAAACACAGGTTTCCGGTCAACGGGGAGGATTCTAGAAATCGACAGCTGCAGCGGATATAGGACGATTCCTATACCGAGGAAGGGCATCAGTCACAGATACGCGATCGCCGTGCGCCGGCGCTGTCCTGTGGCGTGGGAGAGGACGGTTGTTGCTGGCCCGTTGCGACTGCACACTGCGTGCCGGCGTGTGCTCAGGCGACATCCGGACGCACAGGGCCAGGCCTTGCAGCAGGCCTGGCCCTGTGCGTCATTGGTTATGAGGTGGCTGAAGTTGTCCTTCGTGCTTTTGAGCTACTCGGATGTAGTGGGCACTCAGAGGGAGATGCGCACGCCAAGCTGGAATGCACGGCCCGGCAAGGGCGCGATGTACTTCAACGGTGAGTTGTGCGGGCGGGCCTCGGCGTCGAGCAGGTTTGAGCCATTGAGGAACACCTCGATCGCGCTGATGTAGCCACCACGGGGCTGGAAGCGCCGGCTTACCTGCATGTCGAGCATATTGAAGCCATCCAGCGGGATTTCCTCGCTGACATTCTTTCCCAGGTACTTCTGCTTGTCGTAGTAAGTGCTGGAGACGCCGGCCTTCCAGTTGCCCTTCTGCCAGGCAATGTTCGCGCCATAGCGATTGGTTGGCATGTTGGGCAGGTATTGCCCGTCGTTGTGCGCGCGCAGCGAATCCGGGTGGTCCGCCTGGTTCTTCACCAGATCGGAGAAGGCGGAAAGGTTCAGCGTGCCGTAGCGGCCGAGCTCCACCACTTGGGAAACATCGATCTCAAAGCCCTTCACCGTGGTGTCGGTCTGCTTCCAGTATTTCAAGGGCAGGCGGTTGGCAGTCTGCAAGCCGGAGTGGCCTTGGTAGAGGAAGTTCTCGTACTTCATGACATAGCCGGTCACGGACATGTCGAAGCCACGGTTGTTGAACAGCAGGGCGAATTCGGCATTCCTGGCCCGCTCGGGTTTCAGGTTCTGGTTGCCTTCTTCCTGGGTCATGATCGAGTAGTGGGCGTTGCTGGCGTACAGCTCATTGACCTCAGGCGCCCGTTGCGAAGACGAGTAGCGGGCCTTGGCACTGAGTCGGCTGCCGAGCTCGACAAGCGCTCCGAGGTTGTAGCTGTTGAGCGTGAACGATCTGTCCTCCAGCTTTGAGTTGGCCGAGTTGCGTGAGGTCTTGAAGGCGCTGCTGCGGATGTCATGATCCACGCGCTCGTGGCGAAACCCGGCATCGACCGACGCACCATCAAAGTCGAGGCTCTGTTTCAGGAACACCGCATTGGTCACGCTCTGCACATCGGGCAGGTAGCGCAACGCGCCGCTGCCGCTGATATCGCGCGTGCGCTGGCTGAGCCCGAGCAGGCCACTGAGCGGACCGGCGCGGCGCTGTGCCAGCAGCACTTCGGCCTGGTAGCTATCGAACTGGTACTCGTTGGCCTTGCTAGTCCCCAGTTGTTCTGCCGAGGTATTGCTCAGCTGCGACACGCGCAGATCCGCGCTCTCAAACAGCGGAAGCGGATCCAACACATTGGCCTGCAGCGCGTACTTGGTCTGTTTGAGCACGACGCCAACCGGGCGGCCCTGGCTATGGTCGGAGCCGAAGGACAGGTTCTCCATCGAGAATCCCGGCACCCCGTAGTCGCTGTCCTTGGCGTCGATGCTGATGCCGACGTAGCCGCGGTCGAAGAAGTAGGTGCTGCCGGCGGCAAGGTGTGAGTTGCGGAAGTAGCTGTTGCCCAAGGTGCCGCGGTAGTTCGGGGTGACGTCGCGGTTGATCTTGTTCTGCACATACGAAGGCGTGCCGGCCACATAGTCCGGGTTTGCCGGATTCACGTAGGTCTTGCCCTGCCAGACCGATGAAGGGTTGTTGGTATAGAAGGAGAAGCTGCCGTCCGCCCAGTCCGGGTTTTCGGTCATGAACTGGTCGATGTAGGGCTGCGATGCCTTGTTGTAGACCTGCTGGATTCGGGCTTCTTTCTGGCAGCTGTCAGCCAGGCCGCTGTTGACCCCACCGCCGGCCGGAAACAACCGGCTGTCGCAGACACTGGCCTTGCTGTTGCCGGGGATGTCGTAGTGCGAGATGCGCTGGTGTGACATCTGCAGGTTGGTCGAGAGATTGCGCTGGTTGTTGAAATTCATCCGGAAGCCCTGCGCGTCGGCAGCATTGAAGCCCTGCCGGAGCACCAGCTCCATCTCCTGATCCTTCTCCTCCATCTTGGTGGAGATGATGCCGGAGTCGACATCGACGCTGCCGCCGATCGCATTGCCGCCATGGCGGACGCTGTCCGAAGACTTGTTGACGCTGATGCTGCGTACGAACAACGGATCGAACGGAATGGCGATGTCGCCGCTGAGTGCGTTCATGCCGAGGATGGACTGGCCATCTTCCAGCACCTGCACGCGGTTGCCGCTCAGGCTGCGGATGACGGGCGCGCCGGCGTTCGGGCCGAACGCGCTGTTCTGCACGCCCGGCACGTGCTCCAGCATGCCGCCCAGGGTGCGGTTCTGCGTCTGTGAGTTCTCGACGACAACGATGCTGTCGATCTTTGAAGTCTTGTCTGCGCGGACCTTGATGGTGGGCAGGGTGGTGTCGTCCGCGGCATAGGCGCTCTGGACAACGAGCAGCACGGCGGCCGCAAGTACGTGTTGACGCATGGATCATCCCCGTAGAAATTGGAATGTTATAATATATCATTTAAGGAAAAGCGAGAGCCAATCCACTGCCCGGCCGGGTGCGGCGTACTCCGTAGGTGCGGTGTTTGCCGGGGAGATCGTTGGCGCGGTGTTGCCGTGCACTCAGGGGTAGCAAGCCTGATTCGAGACGATAGGAAACCTGCTCGCCCGTTCCGCCACCATTGCCGCGAAGCGCCCGAAGCGCCCGAAGCGCCCGAAGCGCCCGAAGCGCCCGAAGCTCCCGAAGCGCCCGAAGCTCCCGAAGCTCCCGAGGGAGCCAGGCATGGCCGGTACGTCGGGTCACTTCGCTGGATGGGACCCGTTGTTGCCGCTGCCGGACAGCAAGCCGGGTTTGCGCGCAACCCCCAACTTATCGGATGATATTGATTCCTATTCGCAATATTTACCCATGGCCAACGCTTCGCCGGCACCGGCGCCTGATTCCCTGCAGGGCCTGTATGTCGCGCACCATGGGTGGTTGCTGCAGTGGCTGCGGCGACGCATGTCCGCGGACGAGGCGGCGGCGGATCTGGCGCAGGATACCTTCGTGCGCCTGCTGCAGAAGCCGCAGCTGCCAGCGCTGGAGCAGCCGCGCGCCTACCTGACCCGCATTGCCAATGGGCTGGTCATCAACCTGTGGCAACGCCGCGCGCTGGAGCGGGCATGGCTGGAGGTGCTGGCAAGCCTGCCTGAGTGCTTGGTGCCTGATGAGGAACAGCGACAGATCGCGCTGGAGGCGCTGCTGCGCATCGACCGCATGCTGGATGCATTGCCGGCGCGGGCACGTGAGGCCTTCTTGTTGTCGCAGTTGGATGGGCTTACCTATGCGGTGATCGCCGAGCGCATGGGCGTCACCGAGCGCACCATCAAGCGCGACATCGTGCTGGCGCTTGCGGCCTGCCTCGAGGCGATGGACTGATCCGTATGCGGGAACCCTTGGCCAGGACCGACACGCCCATTCCCGCACCCGTGCTGCACGCAGCGGCCGAATGGCTGCTGCGTTTCCGCGAAGGCGAGCTCGATGCCAAGGAGCACGCGGCCTGGCAGCGCTGGCTGTCCAGCAACGATATGCATGCGCGTGCCTGGCAACGCGCGGAGCGCTTGACTGGCCTGCTCGACGATGTGCCTGGTGCGGTAGGCAGTGCGCCCTTGCAGCAAGCTCGCCGTACTCTGCAGGGCCGCCGCGCAGCGTTGGCGGCAATCGTGGGAATGATGCTTGGTGCGCCCTTGGCGCGCCTGGCCTGGCAGCGCGAGCCTTGGCAGCATCTTGTTGCGGACAGCAGCACCGCCATCGGCGAGCGCAGCGCGTTGCGGCTTGAAGACGGCAGCGAACTGCAGCTCAACACCGATACGCGGATCGCTGTCACCTTCAATGAGACTGTGCGGCAAGTGCAACTGCTGCGTGGCGAACTGCTGCTACAAACGGCATCCGATGATCGCCTTCCAGCGCGGCCGTTGCTGCTGCAGCTGCGTAACGCGCAATTGCTCGCCATGGGCGCGCGCTTCGCCGTGCGGATGTGGGATGACCATGCGCGCGTGGCGGTGGAGCAGGGCGCGGTGCGGATCCGCCTCGGCGATCGTGGCGATGTCACGCAAGTGGTGAGCGCAGGCCAACAGGCGATCTTCAACGCAGCAGGCATTGGCCCAGCCACTGCGCTACAGCGCAACAGTCTGGCCTGGGTACAAGGCGTGCTGCACGCCGATGCCATGCCGCTGGGCGAACTGCTGTCCGAGCTGGCGCGTTACCGCACCGGTGTAGTGCGCTGTGATCCGGATATCGCCAATCTGCTGGTATCCGGTGTATTCCAGCTGGACGACACCGATACGGTGCTCGCCCTGCTGCAGGCGGGGTTTCCGCTGCGCGTGCGCTACCGCAGTCGCTTGTGGGTGATGGTCGAACCCGCCTGAGACCGGGATGTCCCTTTTTGCCGGTTGGCCGGGCAAGGAAGTGAACCCTTTCAATTCCTTCTGTCACGGACCCTGCCATGTCTTCGCGTCCCCCTGTTGTCCGCACCTCGCTGGCGCTTGCCTGCCTGGTCGCGCTTTCGCTGCCATTGCCACAGCTGGCCCATGCCCAGAACGGCGCAACCGCTGTTGGCGAAAGCAATGTGAGCTTCAATCTTCCGGCCGCGCCATTGGCGCGGGCATTGAATGACACTGCGACCGCCGCCGGTGTTTCGTTGAGCTATGACCCGGCGTTGGCCGCGGGCCGCTCCGCGCCCGCTTTGCAGGGCCGCTATACGGTGCGCGCAGCGCTTGCGCGCCTGCTGCAGGGCACGGACCTGACGGCACGCGAAGTCAGCCCGGGCGCGTGGAGCATCCAGCGCGTGGCCGGTGCCGACAGCGACGCCGTAGTGATCGGCACGCTGCGTGTCGGTGGTGAGCGCTCGGCCGATCCCACCGGCATCGAGCGCGACCAGCGCGGCTACGACGATGTCTATGATCTCGACCTGTCCACCGTGTACGCCGGGCGCGAGCAGATCGAGCGCTATAAAGGCGCTGCACCTGCCGACATCTTCAAAGGCATGGTCAACGTCTACAGCGGCGACGCCCGCAACAGCGGCGCGCTGGACCCGAACATCCGCGGTATCCAGGGTCCGGGCCGGGTGCCGCTGACCATCGATGGCACCGAGCAGGCGCTGACGGTCTGGCGCGGCTACATGGGCGCCAACAATCGCAACTACATCGATCCCAGCCTGATCGGCGGCATGCAGGTCATCAAGGGTCCGGCGATGCTGCGTGGTGCCAACACTTCGGTGGGCGGCGCGGTGCAGATCAAGACGCTGGATGTGGACGACATCCTGCTGGAAGGCGAGAGCTTCGGCGGCGAGCTGAAGATGGAGGCCAGCGACAACGCCATCGATCCGAAGTTGCCGACTTTGTTGACCGGTAAGCCGGTGGGCAGCGTGCCTGGCTTCCCGACCAGTCCGGTCAATTTCTATGACCCGACCCTGTACCAGCATCCACGCACCAGTGGCAGCGGCAGCTTCGGCAATGATCAGGCATGGCGCCTGGCCTTGGGTCTGCGCAAGGACAACTTCGACCTGATGGCGGCCTACGCCTTCCGCGAGAAGGGCAACCACTTCGCCGGCAAGCATGGCAGCTCGTTCTATGACAACGCGCCCACCAATAGCTGGGACTATGTTCCTTACCTGGCCAAGGTCTATGTGCCGGGCTCGGAGATCCTGAACTCATCCAGCCGCATGGAGTCGTGGTTGGTCAAGGGCACCTGGCGCTTGAGCGACAGCCAGGTGCTGCAGCTCAACGTACGTGACACGCAGTCGCGTTACGGCGAGATCATGCCCTCGCGCATCCAGTGGGCCAGCACCGTCATCGACGGCATCCCGCAGTGGCCGCTGAGCCAGGTGGATGCGCGCTCGGTGAACCTGGAATACAAGTGGCGCCCGGGCCTGGACTGGGTAGACCTGCGCGCTAACCTCTGGCGTACCGATACGGACAGCGCGACCTACAGCAGCGGCGGTCTGCCCAACGATCGCATGAATTGGTACAACGACGTCGACAAGGTCTATGTCACCCCGGACCACTTCCGCAATACCGCGGTAGCCAACGGCAAAAATGCGCGTACGGGTTTCTCGTTCGACAACAAAATGCAGCTGAGCGACGAACTGGACCTGACGGTCGGGGGCAACCTGCAGAAGGAAACCCTCAGCTCCAAGGACGCCTACAACGATCCGGAGATCACCGGCTATTGGCGTGGCAAGCCGCGGGCTGGCTGGCGTCGTGAGTACGATCTGAGTGCGTTGTTCGAGTGGCGGCCGATCGACAAGCTGCTGCTCAGCGCCGGCGTGCGCTACCAGAACTGGCAGTCGTTCGACGAATTCCTCGCCCGCCAGCAGCGTGCCGGCGTGCTGCCGACCAGCAGCCAGGAGTCCTCGGGCCGGGTGATGAAGTGGAGCACGCTGGAGCATTACACCCAGGCCGAGATCGATACCTCGATCGAGCAGATGACCAGCCTGGTGGAAAGCCAGTGGTCCTTCTACCAGGATTTCCTTGGCTTTACGCGCGAGCAGTTTGTCGCCGAAGTACTCAACCCCAGCCTCGACGATATCCGCAATCGCACCACCTACACCGCCAACAACGAAATGCTGTGGAAGCACGATGGCCAGGGCCGCTACAACCGCGCCGACAACCCGTGCATCAATGGCAGCATCGATTTTTCCAATGTGGTGCTGAGCGGCAGCAGCAAGTGCTGGTCCGATGGGCCCTATCCGGGCCAGAGCGTCAATGGCGAGCTGATTCCCTTTGCCACCGTCGACAACACCGCCCGCAGGCAGCGCGGTGCCGGCTGGGTGCCTTCGTTCGCTGCGACCTATGAGTTCAGCGAGCACAGCCGCGTCTATCTGCGTCACAGCCAGGTGCGCCGCTTCCCGGCCTTGTTTGAAAGCACCATTGGCTTCTCCAGCATCCAGGACAGCTACGGCCTGAAGCCGGAACATGCTTTCAATACCGAGTTGTCGTGGGTGCAGGACTTCGGCCAGATGCTGGATGGCAATCCGCTGGCGGACCTGAAGATCGCCTACTACCACCACCGCACCCGCGACGTGATCGAGCGCAGCCCGCAGCTGACTTTCTCCAATATCGACGAGCAGACCATTCGCGGCGTCGAGGTGCAGGGTCGCTTCGACAACGGTCGCTTCTTCACCGACATCAGCGGTGCCTGGAACCTGGAAAACCGTGTCTGCGATGAGCACACCGCGATGTTGCTGGACAACACCGGCGGCGTCTCCAACTGCGTGGAAACCGGCTTCGTCGGTGGCTACCTGGTAACCATGGCGATCCCGCGCTACACCTTCAACTGGACGGTAGGCACGCGTCTGTTCGACGGCAAGCTGGAGCTGGGCAGCCGCATCGTTCACCACGCGCCGCAGGAAAGTGTGTTCAAGGACAACTACGGCAACCAGTCGGCAACGATCTCCTATTACCTCAACACGCCGCTGCAATGGGGTCGGATCACCACCTACGATGCCTATGCGACGCTGCGCCTGAATGACCGCGCGACGGTCGAAGTGGTCGGTACCAATCTGGGCAACCTCTACTACATCGATCCCTTGACCCGGTCCTCCATGCTGGCACCGGGCCGCACGCTGAAGGCGAGCTTCAACTATCGGTTCTGATCCAATGCGGCATGCTTGAGCGCGCCGCGTGCAACGAAGAAGCCCGCTCGGAAGTGACTCCGAGCGGGCTTCTTCACTTCCGCTGCGAACAATTGCCAACAAGGACGCGGCGATGTGCACGCAGCAAGCCGGAGAGCGGGCTGGCGTGGAGCATCCACGCAGCTATTGTCTGCGAATGAAGAATTCCACTGGCGTGGTGATCTGCACGGGGTCGCCTTGGACTTCATCCGGTGGAGACGGCAACGGGCTGGCGCGCTGTACGGCGGCAAGTGCTTCGCCGTCCAGCAAGGCATTGCCGCTGCTACGGGCCAGCCGCGCCCACTGCACGCCGCCCATGCGGTCTACCGCGTACTCGACCAGGCTCACGCCTTCGCTGCGACGGCGCTGTGCGGCGCGCGGGTATCGCTTATGGCGCTCCAGATGCGCCAATACACGCGCCTGCCAGTTTGCCTGCGACGGGTTTACCACCCCGGACGATGATTGCCGGGCGCTGTACTGGTTGCTGCTGGGCGCCTGCACGCTGGGTGGCGCACTTGCTTGCTGTACTTCGGCGCTTGCGGCTGACGTTTGCGTCTGTTCGAGCTGGTCGGGCGCCGGCGGTGGCAGCGCCGTGTCCTCTGCCTGGACGGGCGAAGGCGGAACCTCAGCGGCAGTCGTTGCTGCATTCGCCTGCGCTGGCTGCGCTTCGTGCTGCTGTTGCGGCGGGCCCGGCGCCAGATCGGTCGGTGGCGCAGGTGGTGCGCTCGCCAGTGGTGCCATGTCCACCATCACCGCTTCTGGTGGCGATGGCGGGGCCAGCGGTGGAGATCGCGATGACCAGAAAACTGCGCCGCCCACAGCCAGTGCATGCACGCCAAGCACGATGCACAGGCTGCGGCCCCAGCGTGGGCCACCGGGCATGCGCGATGGCGGCTTCATGGTGCGGATTGCTCCAGGCCGACTAGTGCGACTTTGAGATAGCCGGCAGCACGCAGGCTGTTCAAGGTGTCCATCAGGTCGCCGTAGGCGACGCCCTTGTCGGCGCGCACGAAGATGCGTTGGTCGTGGTTGCCGGCGGTGAGCGTGTCGAGCGCTGCTGGCAGCACGGTCGCGCTGACCGCGTCCTGATTCAGTCGCAGCGACAGATCCTGCTGTACGGTCAGGTATACCGGTTCATCGGGATGCGGCTGCGGTTGCGCGGTTGACGCCGGCAGGTCGACCGCGACATCAACGGTCGCCAATGGTGCGGCGACCATGAAGATGATCAACAGCACCAGCATCACGTCGATGAAGGGGGTGACATTGATCTCGTGGTTTTCGTCGGGGAGTTCATCCTGCTCGTCGATCCTTATCGCCATCTCAGCGCGCTCCGCGCGCAACGGCGGCGCGGTGGTCGAGGTCGCGCGAGACCAGCTGCTGCACGCTGGCCGATAGGTCGCCGCTGTCACCACGCAGCGCCGCCAGTTGCCGGCTCAGGTGGTTGTAGATAACCACGGCGGGAATTGCCGCGACCAGCCCAAGGGCCGTGGCCAGCAAGGCCTCGGCGATACCCGGCGCGACTACGGCCAGATTGGTGGTGTTGGCCTGGGCAATGCCGACAAAGCTGTTCATGATGCCCCACACCGTGCCGAACAGCCCGACGAAGGGCGCAGTGGCACCGATGGTCGCCAACAACCCGGTGCCGCTGCGCAGCCGGCGAGCATGCGCGAGCTCGATGCGCTGCAGGCGCGAGCCGACGCGCTCCTTGATGCCATCGGTATTGCCAGCGTTCGGCGAGCGTTGCAACTCGTCCTGTGCCTCGGCTAGCAAGGCTGAAGCGATGCTGCTTTCCTGTGCCGGCGTCGCCAATGCCGCAGGCAGGTTCTCCGCCAACGCGAGCGCGCTGCGTGCGTTCTGCATGCTGCGCGCCTCGTGCTGCAGCTGCCGGCGCTTGGCCACCAGCACCGTCCACGTTGCCAGTGAGGCAATCGCCAAGCCGATCATCACCGTCTGTACCACCCAGTCGGCATGCAGAAACATTTGCCACGGGCTGAGATTGCTGGGCAAATTGGTCGTCATGCGTGCTCCTGGATAGTCGCGCGGTCGGCTGCCGACGGCATGTCTGTTTGCTGGAGCGATGGCAGCAAACCAGCTGCACCCAGCGCCGACAAGGTGTTGTAGAAGGCGCTGGTGGAGACATGCATGCCGCCTTGTTCCAAGGACGCGGCATGCAACAGCTGCGGGCTGAGACGGCCGTGTGCGGCCAGTACCAGCGGTGCCAGACGCAGGGTGGCAATCCGTGCCGAGGTCACCCGGATGCCGGCGCCGCGCAGTATCGCCGAGTGGATGTTGCGGACTGGCAGCGGAAAATTGCTCGGAGTTGTCAGGGGCATGATCGGTATCCTCAGTGGATGAGCGCACGCGGTGCGGGACGCGACAGCACGTAGCAGGCGCTGACGATGAAGAACAGACCGATGCCCAGCGCCAGCTTCCAGCCGGGATGCGCCGTGCAGAAGAAAATCAGGTAACCCACAGCCATACCAGCGCCGGCAAAGGCTTTGCCTTTGGCGCTGACTGCCCCCTGTTCTCGCCATAGGCGCAGACTGTGGCCGTAGCGTGGGTGTTGCAGCAGGTAGCGCTCCAGCCGTGGCGAGGAACGCGCGAAGCAGGCCAGCGCCAGGATCAGGAAGATGGTGGTGGGCATCACCGGCAGCAGTGCGCCGATAATCCCAAGTGCCAGCATCCAGCAGCCCGCGCAGAACCATAGCCAACGCATCAGGGCACCGGCACCGGGTCGGTATGAAGCTCGTCTTCGACGTAGCCGCGCACG
The DNA here is from genome assembly GCF_056760235.1 of Stenotrophomonas sp. STEN018. Lineage (NCBI taxonomy): Bacteria > Pseudomonadati > Pseudomonadota > Gammaproteobacteria > Lysobacterales > Lysobacteraceae > Stenotrophomonas > Stenotrophomonas sp. STEN018. The sequence goes on along the minus strand of NZ_JBRREK010000002.1, from coordinate 58,169 downwards.
CTCTGGAACGCCTCGCGTGCACCTTCCACCACCAAGGCTTCCTGTTCGGCCGCCAGTGGCGCCGCATCCAGCGCGGCGGTGAAGCTGCGCCAGTGGCGCGCGGCGCCGTCGGCATGCGCGGCCAGGTGGCGTGCACCGAAGTCAGCGTGCAGCTGCAGTCGGTCGCGCGCCAATTTGAAAAGCACGGTGCCACCGAGGTTGGAGCCTTCGGCAACGTACAGCCAACCCAAGGCATTGGACAGGGCGATGTCAGTGTCCACCAGTGGCGTGCTGTGCGCTGGAATATCGCTGCCCAGATCCTGCAGATCGCGCGCGATCTTCGGCAGGCGTCGGCGCTCGGCAAGGTCAGGAATCAATGCCAGCAGCCCTTGATGGGCGTAGAGCGCATCAATATCGCGGTGGAAGCGGTACTGCACGCGCAGGAAGCGCGCGAAGCTGTCGCGGCTTGCAAAGATGTCCGCTGCCATGACCCGCTTGTCCAGGCTGTCGTGGGTGTTATGGGTGGCGGCCTTGAGCTGCTGGCTGCGTGAAATGACGGTGCTGTTCTCTTTCATATGCAATTCCCGGTAGTGCAGGAAGTGGTGGGGGTCAGAAACTGCGTTCCAGCTTCAGGCTGGCGGTGCTGCGGTCATAGCTGTAGAGCCAGTCGACATTGCTGGACACCACGTTGTAACGAAGGCTCAGCAAGGGCGTGAAGCCGGCGAAGGCCAGACGATTGGCCTTGATGATCAGCGTGTAGTTGCGTTCGTCGTCATCGCGGCGGACGCCGAGCATTGGGCTGTAGAGGTCGTAACTACGGCGGCGATAGGAGGCGAACAAGGTGTGGCTGAAGCCTTCCGGCCACTGCAGTGACGCGCCAATACGCGCACCTGTCGAGCGATAGCTGTTGCTGCGGTCGCGCGAATCGCTGTCCAGTGCATCGATGCCGCCAAAGGCCATCCAATGGCTGCCGAGGCTGCGGAAGTAGGTGGCCGAGGCGGTGCGCTGCACGCCGTCGAGATTGAGCGCGTAATCGCGCTGTCGATAGCGAAGGTCCTTCCAGTCGGCTTCCAGCTTCAGCATCGATAGCCGACCCGGCGTCCAGCTCCATTCGGCATGCACGCCCGGTGCGCCAAACAAGGCGCTAATGCCCAGCGCGTAGTAATCGAACGAAGGTGCCAGCGCCACCGTGTGGCGCGCACTGCGGAAGCTGTAGCCAGCTTGCAGCGCGGCATTGAGCTCGTTGTAGGCGCTGTTGTCGCGGTAGTTCTGTCCAAAAGCGATTGCGCGCAGGTAGACGCCATGGTGGCCGCGCAGTGCGTGGCGTTTGTTGAGGGTGGCGTCGTAGTCAATGCCGGTGGCAGTGATGGCGTCGGGCAATTTGCGCTCGATCAGGCAGTCGCCGGTGATCAGCAGCAACAGGCAGGTACGACTGGCCGAGGTGCGGTTGGCGTTGTCGGTCCAGCTGGGGCCGGCCGCGTAGGAGCCGCTCCAGCGCTCGCGCTGGGCCAGGGCCTGGCGGAAGCTGGCGATGGTGGTGCGCACGCCCTCGGTTTTCGGGTCGTTGGCGTCAATGCTGGTGCCGACGTCGGCGAACAGCGCATCGGCTTCGCGATCCTGCTGGTCTTCAAACAAGGTGCGGGCCAGTTCCAGCTGTGCCGGCATGAAGTCCGGCTGCAGGGCGAGCAGGGCGCGGTACTCGGCGATCGCCTGCGCGTGCTTGCCCTGCATGCGCAGCAAGCCGCCCTGTGCGTAGTGCACCAGTAGTTTGTCGTGGTCGGGCAGGGTCAGGTATTCGTTGAGGAAATGCGCCGCCAGGTTCCACTGCCGCTGTTGCAGCGCCAGGTACAGGGCGCGGCCGACGTCGTCGATGTTGTGGCCGATCACGTGGCGCTGGCCGTCAATGGTCAACGCCGGGCGCTCGGCATCCAGTTCGTCCTTGAGTAGCTCGCGCTCGCGGGCCTGCGCCTGTTGGTCGATGTGCTGGTCAAGCAGGCGGCGGGTATCAGCCTGCTCCTGTGCGGAACTCGCGACGGGCAGCAACAATCCGGCCAGCAGCAGTGCGGCGGGAAGCGCGAAGGCGGGTCGGCGTCGGCGACCGGTTGAAGAACGAGAATGCATGCAATGGCCATCGAGGGAGGCAAGGATTGGCGGACGCTGGCTGGTCCTTGCCGGTAGCAGTCGAATTACAGCGTTTGACGGACAGGCTTATCCGTCAGTTCTTGGTGCCGCCCCAGGCGATCTTCATGGCGGGATTGTCGAAATCGACAATGCCGGCGACGGCTGCCGCGCCCGCACCGAAGAAGTCGCCCTTCACCGCACCGGTGGCGAACACGACGTTGCCTGGGATCACCCATTGGCCGGCGTTGGCTGCATCAAAATGACCGTTGGTGTCGAACGCGATCTGGCTGCCACTGCTGCCCAGACGGATCTGCGTTGCGCCGATCGACAGGTCACCGTGGAAGGTGCGGCTGCTGAAGTTGGCGGTCAGGCTGCCGGTCAGGTGGGTGTTGGCACCGTACTGATGCAGACCGGTCAGCGTGTAGCCAACCGCGGTACCGGTGGCGGCGGTATAGCCGGTCTTGTCACCGACGTAATAGACCTGACGGTTCTGGTAGGTGGGGCTGCCGGTATTGCCATTGGTCGACCATTCGCCGAACCAGACATCGCCACTGCCAACTTTGACGAAGCTGAAACTACCCAGGCCAAAGTGTGCCGGGTCGTTCGGGTTGCCCGGGGTGCCGGGAGTGATCGGGTCGTGCAGGCGGTAGACGGTCATGCTCGGAGTCAGCGCGGTGGCGGCGCTGGAAGGCGTCAGGCCCTGGAAGTCGACCTTGGCGCCGCCGGCATAGCTGGAAATGCCGACGCCGGAGATGCCGGCGGTATGCGGGCCGAACGGTACCTGTGACGCGCCGACCGTGATGTACGACGCACCGGTCCCCGTGGACTGGGTGCCGACGATATTGGCAGCCGCGGCGGTGCCCGCCACGGAAACCACGGTCAGCGCGAGGGCGAGCTGGGAGATGCGCTTGTGCATTTTCATGATCATGTTTCTCTTGATGTAATGAGGGGAAAAAAGCTGAACTGCAGTGATGGTTCGGGTTGCGGTGGACTCCTTGTTGCTACGGGAAAATCAGAACCGCGCGGTCACGCTCAGCTTCAGCGTGCGACCAGGCGCGGGTAGCAGCGAGCGGGTGGCCGGGTCGGCGTAGTAGCGGTTGGTGAGGTTGGTGCCGATCAGCTCCAACTGCACGGTGTCGTTGAGGCGGTAGCTGGCATAGGCGTCGAACAGCCAGGTGGTGTCCCAGGAGAACGGCACGTTGAACACGGCAAGGTTCTGGTTGGTGACGGCGGCAAATGCCTCAAGGTCGCGGTTGGATTTGCGGCGCTGGTAATAGACGACGCGCCCGCCAAGTTCCAGCCGCTTGTCCAGGAAGCGCCCGCCCAGCGACCAATTGGCCGAGGTCTCCGGCGAGGCCTGGGTCAGCAGCCAACTGCCGATGAAGCCCTGATCGACGCAGGTGGGTGTGCCGGCGACATTGGGGTCGATGGTGATGGCGGTGTGCTCATCGCAGACCTCGTTCTTCAGCGTGTGCGCCACGGCGAGGTCAGTGAAGAAGCGGCCATTGTCGTAGCGGCCCTGGAACTCAACGCCCTGCACGAGCTGTTTGTCGATGTTGCGGAACAGGAAGTTGTTGTCGCGCTCGACCAGGTCGTCGGTGCGGCGGTGGTAGTAGCTGAGCTTGACGTCGGCGATCGTGTCATCGCCCAGCAGATGCCCAAGTTCCTGAATATAGCCCAGCTCGTAGCTGTAGGTGTGCTCGGGCTTCAGGTCGCGGAACGGGCTGACGCTGGCACCGAAGGCGATCACGCTCTCGAACATGTTCGGGTAGCGCAGTGCCTCGTTGTAGCTGAGATAGGCGCGGCTGTAGTCCGAGAACAAGCCGGTAACGGTAAGCGACGGTGCCCAGCCGCCATCACGTCGCTTCTTTGCCACTGCGTAGCTGGAAGCGATCGGGTTGGCGGTGTTGCCGATCCTGCAGTTTCCGCCCTCGAATAGATCGGCTACGCCGGCCAGCGCGCCGTTGCTGCAGGGGTTGTCTGCGCGGTGGAATCTACCTTGGGCGTCAGGGAGCCATTCGATGGTGTTCTGTTTGGCAGCATGTTTGATGTTGGCGGCGACGAAGTCCGCTTCGCTTATCCCCACCGGAATGTTGAAGATCTGGCAGTAAAACGGCATCGCCGTGCACAGTTGGTAGATATTGCGGTTCTGTGCCTCGGCATTGCTGCGCTCCTCCGCAGACATGGTCTGGTAGGTGGCCTGATAGCCGGATACCGAGCCCAGGAACTTGTTTGGGTGGTCAGCGAGGAAATCGTCGTACGCCCAGTACGAGGAGTAGCGGGCGCCAGCATTGATCTTGAGGAAATCTGCCGGACGCCATTCAAAGTTGAAGTTGGCGTTCCATTCTTCGCGGCGGCCGGCGCGCGGGAACATGCGCCAGGCCGCCGAGGGACCGATGTAGGCATCATGCGAGCGCAGCTTCTCATGCTGGAAATCGCCGCCGACGGTCAGGTCCAGCGTATCGCTGAGCCGGAACAGATTGCTCAGGGTCAGGCCGTTGCGGGTATTGGTGGAATCATCCAGCGCGCCGTTCATGACGATCGGCTGGGTCACCGCATTCCAGTAGTTCGGGTAGCTGCCTGCGGTGTTGGCGTTGCTGTCGGTATCGGTGCGCCACAGGTTGGCGTACAGGTCGATCCAGCGGCTGCCCTGCGGCTGCCACTTGTATTCCAGGTTGTAGGCGGTGGAATCGACCCGGCTCAGTGACCACTGCGGCAGGCCGAGCGCGGTACGGTTGATGCGCGACGGCATGATCTCGCCGTAGTGCGACAGCGTGTCGCGGTAGCCGAAGCGCAGCACCTGGTCGGGCGTAGGGTTCCAGGTGGCTTTGAACAGCCATGATTCCATCTGGCTGGAGGTATTGGTGACCTCGTCGCCCGGACGCAGGCGGCTAGCCATGGTGATGATGTAGTCGCCGGCGCCGATGTTCTCCACCGGCTGTGAGTAGTAGCCGGCGCCGCGCTTGCCGGCGAAGTAGTTGCCACGGTCGCGGTAGGCGTAGGCGCCGAACAGGCTCAGCGTGTCCGACTTCCAGCCCAGGGCCAGCCGATAGGCGTGGTCCTCGCCATCGAAGACGTTGTAACCGCCGCCACCGGTGTGCGGTTGCACGCGCAGGGTCGGGTCGTTGGCCGGGCTGCCGGTGGCCAGTTCCGGCACGTCGCGGTGGTTCATGCCGGTGTACAGCTTGCCCGGCAGGCGCGGAGCGACCGCGTTGCTGCTGCCTTCGATCTTGAACTCGCCGCCGAACGATTCGCCTTCCGGCACCACGTCGTCAACGTCCAGTGTCTTGATCACCACGCCGCCGCCGATGCCGGTGGTGACGTTGCGGGTCAGCGACGGGCCCTTGAAGATCTGCATGCCGCCGATCAGGTTGGGATCGACGTAGTTGCGGTTGCCGATGCCGTTGTAGCCGCGCCAGGCGGTAACCGCCTGTTCGGTACCATCGATGGTGACCGGCACTCGCCCCGGTCCCTGCACACCACGGATGTTCACATCGAGCGCGCCGCTGTTGCGCGCATCGCCACTGAACACGCCGGCGACGCCATTGAGCAGGTCTGAGGGCGTTGCGCCCTTGTAGCGCTCGATTTCGGTGCGGCCGAGATACGCCGTCGACAAGTCCAGATCGTAGACGTCGTCCTGGCCACGCAGATCGCGTTGCGCGCCGGTGGCCTCGATGCCTTGCTGGCCGGTCACACTCAGGGTGCCGGTGACGATGGGGGTGCTCGCGCCGGTGGCAGCGGCGCTGCTGCGTGTCACCACGGCGGTGCCGGGTTCGCGCCATTGCCAGGCCAGTCCGCTGCCGGCCAGCAGTTGATCCAGCGCTTGTGCGGCGCTGAGTTGGCCTTTGATGGCCGCACCCTGCAGCCCGCCGACGTCGCTGGAGACAAACAGGATGCGCACGCCGCCTTGGTCGGCCAGGCGCGTCAGCGCGCTGTCCAAGGGCTGAGCGGGGAGATCGAATGCGACGCTTTGGGTGGGGCCATTGGCGCTGCTGCTCTGCGCGGCGGCATGTAGCGGTGCGTTGAGTGCCAGGGCGATGCTGACGGCGAGCAGGGCGGGCAGTCGCGAAGAACGACGAGGAGGGCTGGAAGGGCTCATGGATCCGACGGGGAAATAGGAAGAGGACGCGCGGATGTACCGGCGTTGACTTTATGAGAATAAGTCTCATTCCTATAGACGGCCGTCGCGGGCGAAACTTGCAGCGTCAGCAGCAAATTTTTTTCCCTGGCCCTTTGTGTACCTGCCTGTTGCGGCTGATGCAGGGTTACAGCGCTTGCCGTTGGCTCAGTGGCTCAGTGGCTCAGTGGCTCAGCGGATCAAGGTCAGCAGCGGCAGACGGATCAGTTCCGCCCTGGCCAGTGCAGCGATGTTGCGCAGCAATGCATTGATGTCGTCCAGCTCGAACACGCCGGTGAGCTGTAGTTGCTGTAATGGCTCGCCAATGACGACGATACGTCCCGGCACATAGCGCTGCAGCTCGCCTGCAATGGCGGCAACGCTCTGCTGGTTGAAGATCAGCTTGCCGCGCACCCAGGCAGTCAACGCACCCGCATCGACGTTCTCGGCTTTGCCAAGTACATCAGCGCTGAAGGCAACGCGCTGGTTGGGGATCATTTCGATACTGGCGCCGGTTCGGTTGCGCAGTTCGGCCAGGCCGGAGACCACGGTCAGCGTGCTGCGGTGTGGCTCGCGGTGCAAGGCAAAGCGACCGACACCGCAATGGACGCTGCCATCGCGGCTCTCGATCACGAAGGGCCGCTGCGGGTCGGGCGCGACATCGAACAACAGTTCACCGGCGGCCACCGAGACGGTGCGGCGGACGTTGGAAAATGTCTGCGAGAACGCGCTCTCGCTGTTGAGCCAGGCCGTCGATCCGTCGCCAAGCGACGCCTGCCGCCGCTGGCCGATGCGGGTGCTGTGGTCGGCGAGCACGCCGCTGACCGGTCCCAGCAGACCGGTGCCGACCACGCCGGCCAGCGCTGCCGCCGACAGCCCGCCAGCCAACACAGCACGGCGGCTGACCCGACGTGGCGCGGGTGTCAGTGCCTGCACCCAATGACGGTGCTCGCCCGCAAGCGCGGTGTTGCCGACCTCGTCGAGCAGCGCGAACGCCTGCCGCGCCGCCTCGGCATGGGCCGGGGAGCGTTGGCACCAACGCTCGAATGCCTTGCGATCGGCTGCGGACGGTCGTGCGCCAAGACGGATCACCCACTGGAGGGATTCATCATTGAGCGCGTTGTTCCGGGATCGGAAGCGGTCGAACATCGTGGCGTGGCTATCGGGCTGCGCTGAGAGAGGGGATTACCTACCCATAAGACGTTTCGCCAAGGCCAAAGTTGCAGTGGCTGCAACGATCACCTCTCATCTTCGCTCTCAGGACGGACCCAGGCGGTCCCGGCAATGCCGTAGTGCCTGCGCCAGGTATTTGGCCACCATGCTCTCCGATACGCCAAGGCGGCGCGCGATCAGTGCATGTGACAGGCCGTCGACGCGGAACAGCAGCAGGGCCAAGCGCGCATTGGGCGGCAGCTCGCGCAAGGCAGTATCGAGTTGTTGCAGGCGGTCCTGGGCGATTGCATTGCGTTCCGGGTTGGCAAAGGGGTCGGCGTGCTGCGGGTCGGGTTCACCGCTACCGCCAGCGCGCTGTTCGCGCCGCGCCACGTCGATGGCGAGGTTGCCGGCGACGCGGAAAATGAAGGCGCGCTGGTCGCGGATCTGCTCCTGCTGCTGACGGTTGTCGGTCTCAAGCAGGCGCAGATAGGTTTCCTGCATGACCTCATCGGCACGGGTGTTGTCGCCAGTACGCCGCCGCAGGTGCCGCTTCAACTCGCTGTACAGGCCGAGGAAGGCATCAATCAGGCGCGAGCTGGGCGCAGTCATCAGTGCCGGCAGCCGGTTGCGGCATGCAGCCGTGACATGCAGGCAGGCGTGGTGCGGAGGAGTGCAGGCGCATGGCGTTGCCGCTTCGGCCAGCATGACCAGGGATTCGACGGCAGCGGCATGGGGATCTCTCCACGGCGCTCAGCGCCGGCACGGGGTGGTCGGCTGGCCGCTATGCTCGCTGACCGGCACATCTTACTTTCAATGGGAGTGGCGTGTCAGTCACGCGCTTGATCCGACACTGTTCCAAGCAGCACCGGCGGCGGCTGAAGCCAGAGCCACGGCTATCCCGCCGTCGTGGGAATTAGGGCGTCAAGCTAGGCCGCGGCCAGCGCCAAGTTGCATGGCAGTGCGTTGCCGTGAACACGTGCGGCAGGGTTCAACCCTTCCAGGCCACAGCGGTGTCCTTCCACTGGCCGTTTCTGGCGCGCAACGCACGCCCCGCGCGCGACTCGGTCCTGCGTTCAAGCACGCAGTCGATGTAGTCTGCAGCCAGCAGCAGGCCATCGATATCGACATTGCAGTTGATTCCAAGCTTGGAGAACAGATAGACCAGATCTTCGGTGGCAAGGCTGCCGGCTGCACCCGGTGCATGGCTGTCACCGCCAAGCCCGGAAATGGCGCCGTCGAACGCACGCACGCCGTGCTCCAATGCTTCGATGACATTGGCGATGGCCAGGCCAAAGGTGTCATGGAAATGTGCGGCCAAGCGGTGCATTGGCACTTCGCTGGCACAGGCGCGTAGCAGAACGCCGATCGAGGCTGGGGTGCCGGTGCCGGTGGTATCGCACAGGCTGATTTCGCGGCAACCCATATCGCTGAACGCGCGGACGATACGAGTGACCTCCGTAGTCGCCACCGCGCCACTGAACGGGCAATGGATGATCGTCGCCAGTATGGCTCGGACCTGGACGCCGACAGCCAGCGCGTGCCCGGTGATTTCATCGGCACGGCGCAGGCTCTCAGTGAGGTTGCAGTTGATGCTGGCACGGCAATAAGCATCCGATGCAGCCGACGCGATGGTGATATCACGGCAGCCGTTGGCGATTGCCAGCTCCAGCCCCTTCATATCAGGGACCAGCACCGAGCGGATGCGATCACGCGGCGGTGGCCCCAGTAGTGCGCATACTGCTGCGGTATCGGCCATCTGCGGCACCCAGCGAGGTGAGGTGAAAGAGCCCAGTTCAACTTCCCTGATGCCCGCCGATTCCAGCAATTCGATCAGGTTCATGCGGACAACGGCTGGCAATACTTTGGCCTGGCTTTCAAGGCCTCTACGCGCGCCAATTTCGATGATGCGGACACGGTCTTCCTGTACTTCATCCTGGCTGTCCATCAGCGCCCTCGCAGCTTGTCGAGCGTAGCGATCGCCAGATCACCACGGATGCTCCGCGCGGATATCAGAGCCCTCACTACGTGAACGACTTCGCTGCCGCGAGCACCGGCCAGCAATGCAAGATCGTGTGCATGTTGACCGGGATTTCCTTGCGCGATCGCCTCGCCTGCGTGTGCATGCAGGTTGGCCAGACTCTGTGCCAAACCGATAGCGGCGATGGCAGGGCTGAGTAGTGCTGTGCACTGGACAGTGGTTGTAGCGGACGTTTGTGCCGAGGCGCTTGCCGCCAAAGCACCAGGCTGACCTACCCGTTCAGTCAGTACTGGCAGGGAGATCCTGCCAGCAAGATGTCCCTGATGGTCGCGGTACCAGGTGGCCAACGGTACAGCATGATCGTCGTGTGCCGTCCACGTGTTTCGCCCACTGTCAGTGCTGCCGCTTGCAGAACCAGTAGTGCCAAGCATGGAATTCGCCGTTGCCAGAACATCTGCATTGCGTTCGCTGATGCGCTCCCTGGCCATGCAGGTGAAATCGTGTAGTTCAACGATGCGCCCAGCCAAGGCCTGGCCTGACGCGGCTGCAAGCGAGAAGCCGTTCGGGTCGAGCGTCACCTGTGCGCACAGCAACTGGCGATAGGCAATATCGATGCTGGTGGTGCTGCTCTTTGCACCATCGGTCAGCTGCTCCATCAGCGGCGCCAGTTCCGCAAGCAAGACGTCAAAGGTAAAGCCATCGGATTGGTCAGTGATTTCGGCAATCACTGTGATCTCCAGATACGCACTCGTGTCACTGGCTGTGCGCACCCGCGCCTCAATGTCCTTGCAGCCGCCGCCCCGTGAAACGAGCGTCGGGTTCATTGTATTGACGAGGCCTATCAGCTGCTTGCGTAGTTGCAGTACATGCAGGCGAGCGTTGTAGACATCGCGGATCGAACCTAACTGGATGCATACACGCACCAACGGACTGGTGCCAAAGACACGGAACCCGCCAGTGAAGTGCGCAAGTTCGGCGATGCTCTGGAGGATGCGAGCTTGTCCAGGATGAAGCTCCGCCACGGGTGCGCGAAGATTGGTGCCGTTGATCAGTAGTTTGTCGATGAAGGTGATTGGGGGGTAAAAGGCGCGATGGTGACTATCACACGCGGACGTGTAGCTACCAACAGGGCCAACCGGCCACGCTCCCGCAGCTTCGTTCAGTCCGATGCCATCGCTTGAGTCGCGCGGAATGTGTGCTTCAGCTGACGCGAACTGGGACGACGTTGCGCGTATTGAATGTGCATGAGTTGCGTTCAACGATGGGTGCCCCGGTCGACTGACTGCTGTCGAGCATTGCGCAAAGTGCGCGACACAATGTGCTCTGAAGAGCGCGGGCGAAAGGTACAGTTTTTTTGGACAGCAGCTGCACTGAATCGTATCCGCCAGTTCATATCAAAATGTCTATTTATGCTCTTTACAGGGTGCCGTGACGCGTAGATACAGTGAGCGCCCGAAGAATTTTGTATGGATTTTTATGCGCTCTGAACCACGGAAGATTTCATTAGCGGAAAAAGTTGCCATGGACATCGGCCGCCAGATTCTGGCCGGTGTGCTGAAGCCCGGAGACAAGCTGCCTTCGTTGCGCGAGTACGCACGCTTGAATGGCTACTCGAAGAACACGGTGATATCGGCGTTTGACTTGCTTGGTGAGCGAGCGCTGGTCGAGGCGCAGCACGGCAAGGGGTTCTTTGTACGAGGCGTAGAAACGCCACCGGAGCGTGACGTCGATGAGGAGCCGGTTGGCTACAGCAGGGTCATCGATACCTTGTGGATGATGCGTCAGCAGGCCATTCGTGAGCCGGGGCGGTCACATCTTGCCGAAGGCTTCCCGCCTGTTGATTGGTTGACCTATATGCGCCTTGATCGCTTCCATCGGCAGGTCGCACGCAGTGGCATCGGTAGCTTGTTCCGGTACGGCAATCGCTACGGCTATCTGCCGTTGCGGCAGCAGTTGATCCGGCGCATGGCCATGCATGGCATGGAACTTGGGTCGCGCCAGCTGGTGACAACCTTCGGTGCAAACCATGCACTGGACCTGATCATCCGACGCTATGTTGCTCCCGGCGATACAGTGCTGGTTGAGCAGCCGGGCTACTACCCGTTGTTCGGCAAGCTACAGCTGCAGGGCGCAAAAACGGTTGCAATCACACGCCGTATAGATGGTCCCGATCTGGCTGAGTTCGAGGCGGCGTTGCAGACCAGCAAGGCACGCGTTTTCTTCATGCAGACCACCGCGCACAATCCGACCGGTACTGATGTATCGCCAGAAGTCGGTAAGCGCCTGCTGGAGTTGGCGGCTGCACACAACGTGCTGATTGTCGAGAACGACGCAATGGCGGATTTCAAGCCGAACTCCGCATTTCGCCTGTCTTCGTTGTCGCAGTTCAGGAATACGCTATACGTCGGTAGCTTTTCGAAGTCGGTTTCAGCGGCATTGCGCAGTGGCTTCATCGCAGGTGAGAACGCGCACATTGAAGAGTTGGCGGACCTGAAGATGCTGCTGCATATCGGCAGCAGCGAGTACGGCGAGCGCGTGCTCGAGGCGATCTTGCGCGAAGGCAATTTCCTGCGCCATGTCGGGCGCTTGCAGGACCGGGTACGCGCTGCCACCGCGGAAGGGCTGGAGGTGCTGAATCGGTTGGATGCAACCGTCTATGCCACGCCGGAGCAAAGCCTGTACCTATGGGCACGTTTCGATGGCATCGACGATACCCGCTCGCTGACCGCGCGCTTGCTGGCACGCGGCGTTGTACTGGCACCAGGCGCGTTCTTCAACGTCGATTCTGAGCAGGTATCGCCGTGGACACGCTTGAACGTCGCGTATTTGAACGACAGCGTATTCATTGACAGCATACGTGAGGAGTTGGATCAGGCCGCGGCGTTGGCTTGATGATGGGGCGAGGAACTGGGAGCTGCCGCTAGCGGAGCGCCCAGCACAGTGAGACATGGCGGAAACTCAGCGCCAGTCAGATAGCGAAAGCTTCAACTCGGCGTTGAAGCCTTTGGCTGACTGCAGTGGTATCGCGAAGATGTTCGGTGTCTGCTGGTTGATGCCGATGGCCTTGGTGCGGGCAGTATCCAGTTCGGCCTCATTCTTGGGGCCTCCCGCCCATTGGTCATCACTCCAGACATAACGCAGGCGCCAGCCGCCTGCATCGTCGGGTTTGGCGAACACCACCAAGGTGTTGCGGAACAGGTACTCGCCGGGAATATGGTTTTTCAGGAACAACGCCCCATCCACCTGGTAGCCGGCGTTGCTGACCGCCAGGTCGATCGAGAAGGCGATCTCGCTGCCGGCCAGGATCTTGCTGCTGTCCAGGAATACCGAGAACAGCACGGTCGAGCGCTTGTCCTTCAGCAGGTTGCCCTGCGCATCGAATATGTCGCCGTACTCGCGGCGGATGGCGCATTGGTTGGCCTGGGTGCGCGAGGTCAGTTCGTAGGTATAAGCGCCGCGCGGGGCAACGGTGGCCTCGATGTAATACGAGGATTCAATCTTCTTGCCACGCTTGCGTGCGGCCTCGATCTCCGGTGGGAAGGGCAGGGCACTGATATCCAGTTGCGCGGTCGCGCAGGTGTCGCCGAACAGGAAGCGCACCAGGTTCTGGTAACCCTCCTCGGAATTGACGATGCCAAAGTAGCCGCTATGACTGCGGTTGACGAAGGCCCGCGGTGAGCCTTCCACATAGGCGTTGGCGATGCGTACCAGTCCATCGCTGAGCGCACCGACGGCAAAGGACGAAAGCCCGTGCGCGGCGGCGTAGTCGCGGGCGTTGGTGCCGATCAGGCAGAACAGCCGCTCTGGCGGGAAGCCGGAGTTGCCAAGCGTGTTGACCTTGTCGCTGGGCACCTTCAGGTACTTGCCCATGTTGCTGCGGTTGAAATTGTTCATATCGTTGATCGACAGCAGGTTCGGCAGGTTGATGCCGCCGACCTCGATGCCGTTGTGCGGCGTGGCATAGGTGAAGGCCTTGTCGACCATCGCCCGCACTTCGGCGCTGGCCACGTCCGGGTTCTGCAGCAGGCAGCGGCAGATCAGCCCGCCCATCGAATGGGCGACCAGATACACGCGGAACTCCTTGCGCATGGCCGCGTTGTTGCCGCAGATGCTGTCGCGCAGTTGTTCGATGCGTTTGCCCAGCGCGGCGGCGGCATCAGGGATGGATGGCGTCTTGCCATCGCCGAAGGCCGGGTCGGCCGGATCGTAGTAACGGTGGATGACGATGCAGCGTGGTGAGATGCGGTCGCGGCGTTCGGCGCCGAACTCGTAGACATCGCGGTAGTTGTAGTCCTTCATCAAGCGCACCAATGGCGACTCGAACACGAACTTGACGATGCTGCCGTCCTGCGCCTGACGCATCTTGGTGGAGCCGGCCTCGAAGCCCATGAATGGCGTGGAGGTGGTTTCGACGATCTCATCGCGGGTCATCGCGTAGCCGCGCACGTAGATGATCGGGAAGTAAGGGCGTTCGATACGTTCCATGGCCTGTCTCTGCGAGGTCTGGGGGCGATGGTGAACGGATATTTGGGATTTGTCTTGAATCGGGAGGCGGCGCGTGCATGTCCAGGCGTCTTGACGTGGAATTAGCGGTGGCCATGGCGTGCAGGCCATTTGCATGTCTGCTGTGCCAGCACGCACTGATTGCCAAGCGTCATTGCACCGCGGATGGCGCGGATCAGTTGATCGAGGTAGGCAGTTGCCACAACGTTGGCTTGCGCTGCGGATGAATTGCGGTTGAGGGCTGTTTCGCCGGTGTTGCTTTCAACCTGCGGCAAGGTGGTTTTGGCGGGCTGGGTATCTCTTACGATCGATACTCTGCCGGGAATGTGGAACTGCAGTTTCGGTTCTGCAGTGGCTGCCTCAGTTTCTTGTTGGCAGCTCGTCTGATCATGTGCCCGTATTGGGGTTTCCTGTTTTCAGGGAAGGCCAGAGCGTCTCGCCCAGGGGGCAGGAAGGTGAGCGCCAGGTCACTCCGGGCTTCTTGTAAGTACTTGGTTTTGTACCGGGAGTTTCCCGCCCGGCGCGCGGGCGAGGTTGGCCCTGCGTTCCGCGGCGGCGGGTAGCGGGAAAAGGATTAAAGGAGTCTTTAAACCATTTTTTCGAAGATGTGTTGTTCTTCTGGTTTCAATGGGAGGGCGAATCGTAAGAGTTGAAGTTAATGGCGCGGTGGTCTGGTGGGGATATCTATCTGTAAGAATTTTGCGAAATTCATTTAATATTTGAATACATTTTATTCACAGCCATTAGGGGGCTGCGCCGTGAACCATATCTATCGGTCCATCTGGAATGTTGCACTGGGTACCTGCGTGGCGGCACCTGAAACGGCGCGCACCGGCAAGAGTTCCGCGAAAAGAAGGGCGGCGGCTTCGCTGGATGCTGCTGCGGGAACTGGCGGCAAGCTCGGAAGGGTCAGGGATCTTTCGGCCGCCGTAGCCGTCTTTTGCCTGGCAGGTATCAGCCCCGCCGCATGGGCGACCTGCACCACCGTCGGTACGACGGTGACCTGCTCAGGCGAGCCTACTCTGCCTACGATGGTCAATGGTTTCGCCAGCGCCAGTGATGACCTGACGGTCAACATCACCGCTGATGCGAAGATGAACGCGGACCCCGGTGGCCGGGTGATCGATCTGACCGGCACCAAGATCAGTCTGACCAACAGCGGTCTCATCGATCCGTCGCTGTTCGGTTCGCCCCCGAAATTGACCGGCGGTGTATTCATAGGCAGCGGCACGAGCAGTGCGGTCACCGTGCTCAACAACTTCAATAGCAGCATGTTCGGCACCGGGACGCTGCTCGGGCTGAACCTGGCCAGCATCGATGGCTTGGCACTTGCGGTGAACAACGCTGGCGGCGGCACCACCAGCATCGACAACGACGGCACCATCTCCTCGAAACCGCTGTCCGGCTTGACCATGAAGGACGCCGACACGCCTGTGGTGGGGGTTTGGGGTGGCTCGAAGGTCAACATGACCAACAGCGGCTCGATCATCGGACGCGTCGCGTTCGAGTCCTCGGCGGACGGCAATACCTTCACCAACGCCGGCACCATTTCCGGCAGCGTGTCCTTGGGCGCGGGTAGTACAAACACCTTCATCGCCATGACCGGGTCGAGCGTCAACGACGGTGACGGAGTGGGCGGCGAGCTCGGCGGGCTGCCCGGCGTCAACCTGAGCTTCGCCGCCACCGGCAAGATCGACGGCGGCGCGGGCGGGACCAACCAGCTGGTCCTGCAGAACCAGGCTGGTATCGGTACCACGGGCAACGGCACTGCCTCCAGCGCTACCTATGTCAACTTCAACAACCTGATCATCAGCAGCGGCACCTGGACATTGCAGGGACCACTGGTCAGCGGCTCGACCACACTCAATGGCGGTGTCGCGCAGTTCAACGACAACGGCGCATTCGGCAATGGTGTGCTGACGTCCAACGGCGGGATCCTGCAAGCCAGCAATGCCGGATTGTCACTGGCCAACCAGATCAATCTGGGGACTGGCGGCCTGACCCTGCAGGGCATCAGCGGCATGACCCTGAACGGTGTGATCTCCGGCAGCGGTGGCCTGAACAAGATCGGCAGCGGTCAGATCAACCTCAACGGCATCAACAGTTACTCCGGCAACACCACGATCAACGGCGGCGTGGTGCTGGTGGGCAACAACCAGGCGTTCAGCACCGGCGGCATCACCGTTGCCGGTTCTTCGAGCATCTCGGCGACGGCGCCGATTTCGCTGGCCAACGCGATCACGCTCAACAGCACCCTGACCGCGACCGGCACCGGTGCACTGACCTTGGGCGGAGTGATCAGCGGCGCCGCCAACCTGACCAAGACCGGCAGCGGCAGCCTGACCCTCAACGGCATCAACACCTACACCGGGATCACCAGCCTCGCCGCCGGCACCTTGCGCGTCGGCAACAACAACGCCCTGGGCACCGGGGTGCTCAACACCAACAACGGCACCAGCCTCGACAACACCGGCAACGTGACCCTGGCCAACAACGTCGGCATCACCGGTGCGTTGTACATGCTCGGCAACAATGCGCTGACCCTGGCCGGCATCGTCTCCGGCACCGGCGCAATCACCAAAAGCGGCAGCGCCAGCCTCACCCTGACCGGCAACAACACCAACAGCGGCACCACCGCGCTCAACGGCGGCACCTTGTTCGTCAGCAGCAACACTGCCCTCGGCACGGGCGCATTGAACGCTGCGGCCGGCACCACGCTGGATACAACAACGGCGGTGACGCTGGCCAACGCGGTTGCGCTGGCGGGCGGGCTGGCCATCGGTGGCACGCAGGCGCTGGGCCTGAGTGGCGTCGTCAGCGGCGCTGGCAACCTGATCAAGAACGGCACCGCGAACCTGACCCTCAGTGGCAACAACACCTTCTCCGGCGGCACCGCGCTGAACAACGGGACGCTGATCGTCGGCTCCAACACCGCGCTGGGTACCGGCGCACTGACCACGGCGGCGGGCACTACCCTCGATGCCAGCACCGGCGTGGCGCTGAACAACAGCGTTGCCCTCGCCGGCAACCTGAATATCGCCGGCAATGCCAACCTGACACTCGGCGGTGTTGTCAGCGGCAACGGCGGGCTGACCAAAAATGGTGCGGCCAACCTGGCGCTCAACGGGTCCAACACCTTCAGCGGCGGTACCACCCTCAACGCCGGGACCCTGATCGTCGGCAACACCGCCGCACTGGGCAGCGGCGCCCTGACTGTCGCCAATGCCGCGACTCTCGACAGCAACACCTCGGTCATCCTGAACAACAACGTCGCGCTCAACGGCAACCTGGCCATTGGCGGCAGCAACGGCATGACCCTGGGCGGCGTGCTCAGCGGCGCCAGCCAATTGATCAAAAACGGCGCGGCCAACCTGACCCTCAACGGCGCCAACACCTTCACCGGTGGCACTGCGCTCAATGCTGGCAGCCTGACTGTCGGCAACGGTGCGGCAATCGGCACCGGCACGCTGACCGTGGGCGGGGCGGGCATAACGCTCAACAGCAGCGCCAACGTGACGCTGAACAACGCGATTGCGCTGAACGCCAACCTCACCGCTGGTGGCGCCAACCCGCTGACCCTCGGCGGGGTCATCAGCGGTGGCAGCAACCTGACCAAGATCGGCACCTCGACCCTGACCCTGACCGGCAACAACACCTACACCGGTGCTACATCGCTGAATGCCGGGACCCTGGTCGTCGGCTCCAACACCGCCCTCGGCACCGGCGTGCTCAACGCCAGCAACACCACCACGCTGGACGCGAGCACCGCGACCAGCCTGGCCAACAACGTCAACCTCAGTGGCAACGTGACCATCGGCGGCAGCAACGCGCTGACCCTCGCGGGCGTGGTCTCCGGTGTCGGCGGCCTGACCAAAAGCGGCCCGGCCGACCTTGTTCTCAACGGCGCCAACACCTACTTCGGCAACACGGCGCTGAACGTCGGCAAGCTGATTGTCGGCAGCAATACCGCGATCGGTAGCGGCGCATTGAACGCAGCGGCGGGCACCATGCTGGATACCAGCACCGCCGTCACGCTGGGCAACCAGGTCAACCTGGCCGGTGCGATGTACATCGGCGGCAGTGCAGACCTGACCCTCTCCGGTACCGTCGCCGGAGCCGGCAGCCTGGTGAAAAACGGAGCGGCCAATCTAAACCTCAATGGCACCAATACCTACGCCGGCGGCACCATGCTGAACGCTGGTACGGTGACCGTCGGCAACAGCGGGGCACTGGGTACCGGCGCCTTGACGGTCGGTGGCACAGCAACCCTCGACAGCAGTTCGCCGCTGGCCAGCCTGGCCAACGCGGTCGTGCTCAATGCAGCGCTGAGCGCCGGCGGCATGCAGGACCTGACCCTTCGCGGCGTGATCAGCGGTGCCGGCCAGTTGATCAAGAACGGCGCAGCCAACCTGATCGTCAACGGCACCAATACGTTCAGCGGTGGCAGCACGCTCAACGCCGGTACGCTGACACTGGGCTCGGCCGCTGCATTGGGCAGTGGCGGCCTGACCGTCGGTGGTGCTTCGACGCTGGACACCAGCACCGGCATGAGCATCGGCAACAACATCACCCTCGATGCCGGCCTGACCCTGGCCGGCAGCAACACCCTGAACCTCAGCGGCGTGATCGGTGGCGCCGGCAGCCTGAACAAGGACGGCTTTGGCGACCTGACGCTCAGCGGCAACAACACCTTCACCGGCGCGCTGAACATCGCCTCCGGCAGCGTCACCACCGTGAGCAACGGGGCGCTGGGCAACACCTCCGGGGCCAACATCAGCGCCGGTGCGAATCTCTATCTCAACAGCAGCGCCAGCCTCAACGGGCTGAGCGGCAGCGGCAGCGTGCAGATCGCAGGCGGCAACACCCTGACCGTGGGCGGCGCGGGCACTGCCATCACCTTCGACGGCGACTTCGGTGGCAGCGGTGCGCTGACCAAGGTCGGTACCGGGACGCTGAATCTGACCGGCAGCAACGGCCTCACCGGCACCACCAATGTCAACGCCGGTACGCTGAATCTCACCGGTTCGCTGGCCAGCAACCAGCTCAACGTCAACAGCGGCGCCACGCTCACGGGTACCGGTTCGGCGCTTGGCTTCGTCACCATCAACAACGGCGGTCATCTGGCGTTGTCTTCGGGCAATACCTTTTCCACCTCGTCGCTGATCCTCACTGCCAACAGTAATGTCGACGCGAGCCTCGCCACGCCATCGACCAGCTCGCTGATGAACATCGGCGGCAACCTGACCCTCGACGGCAATCTCAACGTCACCGATGCCGGTGGTTTCGGTGTCGGTGTCTATCGCCTGTTCAACTACATCGGCGCGCTGACCGACAACGGCCTGACCGTGGCCGGTGTGCCGGTGGGTTATGGTCTTGGTGACATCCTGGTGCAGACTCTCGGCAACCAGATCAACCTGGTGGTGTCGGCGCCGAACACCAACCTGCGTTTCTGGGACGGTAGCCAGACGTCCCCCAACGGCACGGTGAATGGCGGCACTGGCACATGGAATGCCAGCGATACCAACTGGACCAACTCCAACGGCACGCTGAACCAGACCTGGGCTGGCGACTTCGCGGTGTTCCAGGGCACGGCCGGCACCGTTTCGGTCAACGGCACGCAGCTGTTCACCGGCATGCAATTCTTCACTGATGGCTACAACGTGGTGAACGGCACGTCGGGGCTGCTGACCGCGGTCAACGGCAGCGGTGGCACCACCGCGATGCGGGTTGATCCGGGCGTGACCGCGACCATCGGCGCCAGCATCAACGGCAGCGGCATCCTCAACAAACTCGACGCCGGCACCCTGGTGCTCAACGGCGCCAACAGCTACACCGGCGGCACGCAACTGGACGGCGGCACTGTGGTCGTCGGCAGCAATACCGCACTGGGCACTGGCGCGTTGATCGCTAACGCCGGCACGAAACTGGATAGCAACACCGCCGTGACCCTGGCCAACGCTGCCACGCTGAATGGCAATCTTACCGTGCTGGGCAGCAATGCGCTGACACTCAATGGTGTCATTTCCGGCACCGGCGGCTTGATCAAGAACGGTTCGGCCAGCCTGACCCTCGGCGGCAACAACGCCTTCCTCGCGCCGGTGGCACTGAATGTGGGCGGATTGATCCTGGCGTCGAACAGCGCACTGGGCTCGGCCACCTTGAACGCGGCCAACGGCACTACCCTGGATGCCAGCGGTGCCTATACGGCTGGCAACGCGATCAACCTGGCGGGCAACCTTGGTATCGCCGGCAGCAACGATCTGACACTGAGCGGAACCATCAACGGCGCCGGCAGCCTGACCAAGAACGGCGCGGCCAACCTGATCCTGAGCGGGGCCAACAACATCCTCGGTGGAATCACTCTCAATGCAGGCACCCTGACCGCCGGCAGCAACGGCGCCCTCGGTCTGGGCAACCTGACCGTGGCCGGTGCCTCGGCGCTGGACAGCAACACCTCGGTGTCGCTCGGCAACAACGTGGTGCTCAACGCCAACCTGAGCAACACCGGCAACAACGACGTGGCCCTTGGCGGCGTAGTCAGCGGCAGCGGTGCACTGAGCAAGAACGGCGCGTCCAACCTGACCCTCAACGGCATCAATACGTATTCGGGCGGCACCACGCTGAATGCCGGCACTGTGACCCTCGGCACCTCGGCGGGCCTGGGCTCCGGCGCGTTGACCGTGGCGGGCGCTTCCACCCTGGACAACAGTTCGCCGCTGGTGCTGGCCAACAACCTCAACGTCAATGCCAACCTGAGCGTGGCCGGCAACAACAACCTGACCCTCGGTGGCGTGATCGCCGGGGCAGGCAGCTTGACCAAGAACGGTCTGGCCGACCTGACGTTGTCCGGCAACAACACCTTCAGCGGCACCTTCGATGTGCGGTCCGGCAGCCTGACCACGCTGGGCAACTCGGCACTGGGCAGCAACGCCGGGGTCAATCTCGCCGCTGCGGCGACCCTCAATCTCGGCGGCTCAGGCAGCCTCGCCAGCCTGACCGGCAGCGGCACCGCACTGATCGGCACTGGCAATACGCTGAGCCTCGGTGGCAACAACGTCAGCAGCACGTTTGCGGGCATTCTCAGCGGTGACGGCGGGCTGACCAAACTTGGTAGCGGCACCCTGACCCTGACCGGCGTCAGCGACCTGACTGGCGCCACCAACGTCAACGCCGGCACCCTGCAGGTCAACGGTTCACTGGCCAGCGGCAATGTGCTGGTCAACAACGGCGCCACCCTCGGTGGCAGCGGCAGCTTGACGGGCGCAGTGACGGTGGCTGATGGCGGTCATCTGGCGGGTGTCGCCGGCAATACCTTGTGGGTGGACTCGCTGGTGTTCAACAGCAACTCCAACTTCGACGTCGGCCTCGGCGCACCGGTCGCAGGCGGTGGCAGTGGGCTGCTGAGTGTCGGTGGCAACCTGACCCTCGACGGCACCCTCAACGTCAGCGACATCGGTGGCTTTGGCAGCGGTGTCTACCGCCTGATCAATTACACCGGCGGCCTGACCGACAACGGCATGCTGATTGGTAGCGTTCCGGGCAACGTCACGCCGGGCGATCTGCAACTGCAAACCAATATCGGCAACCAGATCAACCTGCTGGTCACTGCACCGGGCGTCACCGTACAGTTCTGGGACGGCAACCAAATCGCCCCCAATGGTTCGGTGGATGGCGGCAGCGGCAGCTGGGGCACCGGCACCACCAACTGGACTGGCGTCGACGGCACCTACAACCAGACCTGGGCCAGCAGCTTCGCGGTATTCCAGGGTACGGCCGGTACGGTTACCGTCAACGGCACCCAGAACACCACTGGTCTACAGTTCGTCAGCGATGGCTACAGCCTGCAGAACGGCACGGCGGGCTCGCTGAATCTGGTCAACGGTTCGCTGGACAATGCCACCGTGCGGGTCGACCCGAACGCTACGGCGACCATTGGTGTCGCACTCAACGGCGCCGGCACGCTGGGCAAGTACGACACCGGTACGTTGGTGCTCAATGCCGCCAACGGCTATACCGGCGGCACCGCGCTCAACGGCGGCACGCTCGTGGTTGGCAATGACGCGGCGCTGGGTTCCGGCACGCTGACCGCAGCGGCGGGCACCACGCTGGACGCCAATACCACCGTCAGTCTCGCCAACAGCGTAGTGCTCAACGGCGGCTTGAATATCGCGGGTTCCAATGCGCTGAGCCTTGACGGTGAGGTGAGTGGTGTCGGTGGTTTGATCAAAACGGGCGCGTCCAGCTTGGCGCTCAATGGAAGCAATACCTATAGCGGCGGCACCGCACTCAACGGCGGCACGCTAGTGGTCGGTAACAGTGCGGCCCTTGGCTCCGGCACACTGGCAGTGAACGCTGCCGCTACGCTGGACTCGAGCCAGGCGATTACGCTGGCCAACCAGGTGCTGCTCAATGCCGCGCTTACCGTGGCAGGGAGCAAAGACCTGACGCTGGACGGCAACATCGCCGGCTCCGGTAGCTTGAGCAAGGATGGGAGCAGCACGCTGACGTTGAACGGTAGCAACACCTACACCGGTGGCACCACGGTCAATGCGGGCGTGCTGGCCTTGGGCGCCGGCGCAAGCCTGGCGAGCAATGGCACCGTCAGTTTGGCAACGGGTGCGACCTTTGACTTGTCCGCCGGCAATGGTTTGCAGGTTTTCGGCAACCTGGTAGGCAATGGCACGGTGGTGCTGGGGGCGAATTCGCTCGCCGTGGGTGGTTCTGCGGACGGCGTTTTCAGCGGCTCGATGGCTGGCACCGGCGGCTTCATCAAACAGGGCTCAGGTACGGAAACACTGACCGGCACCAATACCTATACCGGTCTGACTCAGGTGCTGGCAGGCACGCTGCAGGCGGGCTCGGTGGGTGCTTTGGTGCAGAACGCTGGTTACCAGGTGCAAACGGGTGCCACCCTGGATTTGAACGGCTATGCCTTGCAGGCCAGTAGCCTGAGCGGTAGCGGCGTGATTGCGCTTGGCTCGGCGGATTTGACGGTCACTACGGCAGCGGCTGCGGTTTCCAGCTTTGCCGGCCAGATTCAAGGTACCGGCAACCTGATCAAACAAGGTGCAGGCACCTTGGTACTTGATGGCGCAAGCACCTTCAGCGGGGATGTGGAGCTCAAACAAGGCCGCATTGATCTGGGCAACGCCAATGGCCTGGGTCGCGGCGCGCTGCTGATGGACGACGGCACCGCGATTGGCCTGACCGCCAACGGCATGCAGATTGCCAACAACCTGCACATGACTGGCAGCAACGATCCCATCATCGACACTGGCGCCAATACTGCGACCTGGACGGGAGCGATCACCGGGGCTGGCTTCCTGACCAAACAAGGCACGGGTACCTTGACCCTGACCAGCACCGGCAATACCTATACCGGTGCTACCGAGGTGGCGCAGGGTACGTTGCAGGCTGGCGCGGTCAACAGTTTCAGCAGCACCTCGGCGCATAGCGTTGCCAGCGGTGCCGTGCTGGACCTGGCGGGCTACAGCCAGACCCTGGCCAGCGTGAGCAACAGCGGCACCGTCAAGCTGAGCAGCAACAACGGCGCAGCCCCGGGCACTGTGCTCAAGGTCACCGGTGCCTATGTAGGCAACAACGGCAAACTGGGTCTGTCCACCGTGCTGGGCGCCGACGGCAGTGCCACCGACAAGCTGCTGTTCAGCGGCGCCTCGGCGGTGGCCAGCGGCAACACCACCGTGCACATCACCAATGCAGGTGGCCTGGGTGCGCAGACCACGGCCAACGGTATCCAGGTCATCGGCACGGAAAACGGCGCCAGCCTGCAGTCCGGCAGCTTCACCCTGGCCGGCGGCCATATCGATGCCGGTGCCTTCGAGTACCGCTTGACCCAGACCGCCCAGGGAGCCTCGCTGCATTCAACCAATACGCAGGTTGATCCCACAACACCGACCACGGCCTATCGCTCGGAGGTGCCGCTGTTGTCGGCGCTGCCAGCACAGCTGCGCCAGGCGGATATCGCGATGCTCGGCGATCTGCGCAAGCGTATGGGTGACGATGGCGCGGGGACGGCCAGCAGCTCCGACGCTGGTGGCAACCGACATGTATGGGGCCGCTTCCTGCGCACCGACCCGAAGATCAGCCAGCAAGGCACGGTCAGCCCAGAAAGCAGTGGTTATCTGACCGGCTTCCAGGCGGGCGTTGATCTGTATGCCGACGATGGTTTGAATGCCGGCGTCTACCTGGGGCAGCTTGACGGCGACATGCGCGTCAACGGCTTCGCCAGTGGCGTGCAGCGTAAACACGTAGGCGTCAACGACCTGACCAGCCGCTACCTGGGCGTGTATGGCGGCTGGCAGGACGCAGCCGGCCGCTATGTCAGTGCGGTGCTGCAAGGTGCTGACTACCGCAGTGATCTGCGTGTTGCAGGCAATGCAACACAGGCACGCACCAAGGGCAGCGGCTTGCTGGCCTCGCTTGAAGTAGGTCAGTCCCTTGCACTTGGCAACAACTGGCAGATCGAACCCCAGGCGCAGGTCACTTACCGCACGCTGGACGTCGATGACACGGCGCTGAGCCTGGCCACGGTGAAGAGCCAAGCCGACAACGACTGGACCCTGCGCCTGGGTGCCCGTTTGAAGGGCAGCTTCGCCACCGCGGCAGGCGTGGTCCAGCCATATGGACGTATCAACGTCTACAAGGCCAGTGGCACCGATGATGTAGCCAGCTTTGCTGCACCGGCGGGTGTTACCGACATCACTGCCAAGGGCGGCTACACCAGCAGCGAATTCGCGGCCGGTGCCAGCCTGCAGATCAGCCCGCGTACCGGTATCTATGGCGAGCTGGGCAAGCTCTGGGCCAACACTGGTGACAGCCGTGTCGGCAGCGGCGTCCAGGCCTCGCTTGGTGTACAGGTGCAGTGGTAAGCGCAACCATGTAGCCGGCAGGTAAAGCGGCTACGCATCCGATGCAAGGCCCGCGGCCACCACAGCCGCGGGCCTTGCTGCTTGTAAAAGGCTGGAGAGGAAAGTGGCGTGTTGGCGTAGGCAACTGATCGCGTGTGAAGCCCGTGGTCGTGGGCTGCATTGCGCTGCGAGACTGGCACCTGCAGCTGCGCCAGTTTTGTCGATCGGAGTGGTGTGACGCAGCAGCAACAAGCCGCGCTGCGCTGGCAGTGCCTGTTGTATTTCCGGCTACACCCAAGGGCTGGTGCCAGGTAGCTTCATTGACCATTGGGCTCATTTCGGTCCAACTGCCGATAGCCGATAGCCTCGCTCAGATGATCGCGCTGGATCGCATCGCGCCCAGCAAGATCGGCAATCGTCCGTGCAACCCGCAGAATCCGGTGCATCGACCGCGCGGACAGCTGCAAGCGCTCCATCGCCTGCTCAAGCAGATCACCATCAGCAGTGGACAGCGCGCAGTCGCGCAGCGTCTGCGCCTGCCCAAGATGTGCATTGGCCTTGCCCGCGCGCTGCAGCTGCCGCGCACGCGCTTGCATCACCCGTTCGCGAACAGCGCTGCTGCTTTCGCCGGCGTTGGCATCGCCTCGCAGCTCACTCGGTGGCAGGCGCGGCACCTGCAGGTGTAGATCGATGCGGTCCAGCAGCGGCCCGGAGATGCGTGCGCGATACCGGCGGATGATTTCGGCCGAACAGCGGCAACGACCGCTGCTATCACCTGCCCAGCCGCAAGGGCAGGGGTTCATCGCGGCAACCAACTGGAAGCGTGCAGGGAACTCCATGCTGCGTGCTGCCCGCGAGACGGTGACCGTGCCGGATTCCAAAGGCTCGCGCAGCACTTCCAACGCATGTCTGCTCCACTCGGGTAACTCATCGAGAAACAAAACGCCGTTGTGCGCGAGGGAGATTTCTCCAGGGCGTGGATGCGAGCCGCCGCCAACCAAGGCAACTGCGCTGGCGGTGTGATGCGGGGCGCGATATGGGCGTTGCCGCCAGCGACTTGGATCAACACCGCGCCCGCTGACCGAGGCGATGGCTGCGGACTCCAGCGCTTCTTCCTCGCTGGCTTCGGGCAGGATGCCGGGTAGGCGCGAGGCCAACAGGGTCTTGCCGCAGCCGGGCGAGCCCAGCAGCAGAAGATGATGGCTACCTGCCGCAGCAATCTCCAAGGCACGCCGCGCGTGTTGCTGACCACGCACATCGCTGAGGTCGGCGAGCGCGGCGGGTTCGATTGGCGGCACCTGCGCATCTGGCAGCTGTTTGCTGCCACCCAGTGCGGCGCAGACTTCCAGCAAGGTGCGCGCGACTTTGACTTCGGCATGCTGGGCCAGTGCCGCTTCGTCAGCGTTGCCCGGTGGCACGATCAGGCAGCGTTGGGCATTGGCGGAAGCAATGGCTGCCGGCAATGCGCCATCGACTGCGCGCAGTTCGCCAGTCAACGCCAGTTCGCCGATGAACTCGTAATTGGCCAGCGCGTTGCGGTCGATCTGACCGCTGGCGGCAAGGATGCCGAGCGCGATCGGTAGATCAAAACGGCCGCCTTCCTTGGGCAGATCAGCCGGCGCCAGATTGATGGTGATGCGGCGCGCCGGGTAGTCGAACTGTGCGCACAGGATGGCTGCACGCACCCGGTCGCGCGATTCGAGCACGGCGGCTTCGGGCAGGCCGACGATCTGGGTGAAAGGCAGGCCGCCGGACAGGTGCACTTCCACCTGCACCAGCGGTGCATGCACACCCGCGCGGGCGCGGCTGTGCACCAGCGCCAGGCTCACCGCCCAGCGCTCAGGCGTTCTTGTCGGTGATGCGGTTTTCCAGCGCGACGACGGCCTGTTCCAGTGCCTCGAGCTTTTCACGGGTGCGAAGCAATACGGCACGCTGCACTTCAAATTCTTCGCGGGTGACCAGGTCCAGCTTGCTCAGCCCGGCCTGCAGCGCGGTCTTGAAGGTGGCCTGTAGTTCTTCGCGCGATTCGCGCAGACCCGGCGGCACCAGGCTGCTCAGGCGGCGGGCCAGTTCGTCGATGTGGTTGAGGTCGATCATGGGGTTTCTCCGCAGGGTTGAGCCGAGCCTAGGCGGCGGCTGTTGGTTGCGGGCATCGGTATCCGTTATTGCCAATGGTAAGGATAGTCCGGAACCTTGCTAGTGGCACGTCAGCCTGCACGGTATGCTGCAGGCATCACCCAAGGAGCCGACCAATGAAGATGATCATGGCCATCGTCAAGCCGTTCAAGCTGGACGACGTGCGCGAGGCGCTTGCCGAACGCGGCGTGGCCGGTATCACCGTCACCGAGGTCAAGGGCTTTGGCCGGCAGAAGGGGCACACCGAGCTGTATCGCGGTGCCGAGTACGTGGTCGATTTTCTGCCGAAGGTGAAGATCGAGGTCGCGGTGACCGATGCGCAGGCTGATGAAGTGGTGGAAGCCATCGTCAAGGCTGCCGGCACCGGCAAGATCGGCGACGGCAAGGTATTCGTGTACGACCTGGGCAGCGTGGTGCGGATCCGCACCGGCGAACTGGATGGGGATGCGCTTTGAGGTTTGTGGGTTTGGGGTTTTGAAGCTTTAAAGCTTTAGAGCACCCCTCCCCAACCCTCCCCTGCGCTACGCGCAAGGGAGGGGGCCAAGCGCTCTGCCCCCTCGCTTTGGCGCAGCCAAAGGGAGGGCTGGGGAGGGGTAGCTTTGGCCTTAGCCCTTGATCCACCGATAAAGGCGCTTCCAAGCATTGCGCACGGCCTGCACCCAGCCCGGCTCGGCCAGTGCTGCGGCCTGTTCGGCGGAAGGCTTCTGCCCAGTCAAACGCTGGCGCATCTTCACCAGGTTCTTCATGTCACTGCGGCGCAGTTGCCGCGAGATCGGCCAGTTGCGCAGCCAGCGTGGTGAGCGCAGCGCCGAGGTGAAATCCAGCAGCACCGGCACGCCGGCGCTGACCACCACATTGGTGCCATGCAGGTCGTTGTGGGTGATGCCGGCCGCGTGCAGGCGCGCCAAGGCGTTCTGCAGCTGGTCGAAGACCTCTTGGCTGACGCCTTGTACGCCGGCGCTCAAGGTGTCGCCGGGGATGTATTCCATGCCCAGCGCCAGACCACCCAGGCTGCCCAGCAGGGCCGGGGCATGCTTCCAGCCCTGCAGGCGCTTGAGCACCTTGGCTTCTCTGCGCACCAGCAGGCGCGCCACCGGCGACAGCGGCGTGCCACGGTAGCGGCGGTAGTCCTTGACCACGGCCGGGCGGCCATTGAGCTCAGTGCGGTAGACGTCCGGCTCCAGCAGGCGTTCGCCGCGCTTGAGCAACTGGTTATCGGGAACAACGACGTGTTCGCCGTCGAAATTGGGCAATGTGTTCATACAAACCTTCCTGACGCGGGCAACGGCGCGGAAAGCGTCTTGCAAAGCCGGTCTAACGTGCCCTGGGCGGGCGGGGATGTGCGGCAATTATAAAACTGCACAGTCCATGAATTGCTGAATGTAAAAAAAATGTAGGAATCTTGTGACGGAAATGATTGTTGCGATCACGCGGTTGTCACCGCCGGGGGCGTGTGCGCCGCGCCGCGCCCTGAACGAAAAACCCCGCGCCGTTGCGGGCGCGGGGTTCGATTCACAGCGCTGGCAGCGGGCTTACTCGCCCAGTGCCTTGGCCACGAACGGCGGGCTGATCAGCGCGCCGGTATGCAGCGGGGCGGTGTAGTACAAGGTGTCGAACGGCTTGGCGGCCGAGTCGGCCTCGCGGAAGCCGAAGCCGAAACCGGCCTGCTTGCTGGCCACGGTCACCGACCACCAGCCGGTCGGGTAGCACGGCTGCGGGAACGGCAGGGTCTTGAACGACTGGAAGCCAGCCTTGCCCATTTCCGAACGCATGTCCTTGATCAGCTCCAGCAGGGCCAGCGGCGACTCGCTCTGCTGCACCAGCAGGCCGTCGTCCTTCAGGGCGCGGAAGCAGCTCTCGAAGAAGGACTTGTTGAACAGGCCTTCGGCCGGGCCAACCGGGTCGGTGGAGTCCACGATCACCACGTCCACGCTGCCCGGGGCGCAATTGGCCATGTAGGCCACGCCGTCGTCGAACAGCAGTTCGGCGCGCACGTCGCCGTTGGATTCGCACAGTTCCGGGAAGTACTTCTCGGCCATGCGGGTGACCTGCTCGTCGATATCGCACTGGGTGGCGCTTTCCACGCCCGGGTGCTTGAGCACCTCGCGCAGGGTGCCGCAATCGCCGCCGCCGATGATCACCACGCGCTTGGGCGCCGGGTGGGTGAACAGCACCGGGTGGCTGATCATCTCGTGGTAGAAGAAGTTGTCCTTGCTGGTCAGCATCATGGCGCCGTCGATGACCATCAACTTGCCCCAGTCGGTGCTGTCGTAGATCTCGATCTTCTGGAACGGCGACTGCACCTCCTCCAGCTTGCCGGTGATGCGGAAACCAATAGCCGAACCGGTCGGCTGGAAGTGTTCGATGAACCAGTTTTCGTTGGAGGTCATGATGATTCCTGGGTGCAATGGACTTGTCCCTTCTCCCGCGGGCGGGAGAAGGTGCCCCAAAGGGGCGGATGAGGGCAGCGGTGAGCCTGCCACAGCAGGGTTTCACCCGTAGTCTGGCCCTGAACCCCGATTCAGTCAGGCTGGTCAGTCAGGCTGGGGGAAAGGCGCGGGCGCGGATTGTAACGGACCCTTGCCCCGCTAGCGTTAGAATGCGCGTCCTTATTTATCCACAGCTGAGAGTTGCTACGCCGATGAGCGATTGGTCCCTCGAACAGGCCCGCAAGACCTATTCGATTCCGCACTGGTCCGACGGGTATTTCGACGTCGATACCGCAGGCCACCTGGTGGTCCGTCCCGTTGGCGCCGAAGGCGCGGCGGTGTCGTTGCCGCAGATTGTCGATTCGGCGCGCGCCGCCGGCGCCAAACTGCCGTTGCTGGTGCGCTTCCCGGACATCCTCGGCCAGCGCCTGGGCAAGCTGCAGGCGGCGTTCGCCCAGGCCCAGTCCGACTGGGACTACGCCGGCGGCTATACCGCGGTCTACCCGATCAAGGTCAACCAGCACCGTGGCGTGGCCGGCACCCTGGCCAGTCACCACGGCGAGGGCTTCGGCCTGGAAGCCGGTTCCAAGCCTGAGCTGATGGCGGTGCTGGCGTTGAGCCGGCCGGGCGGGCTGATCGTCTGCAATGGCTACAAGGACCGCGAGTACATCCGCCTGGCCCTGATCGGCCGTAAGCTCGGCCTGCAGACCTACATCGTCATCGAGAAGCCGTCCGAGCTGAAGCTGGTGTTGGAGGAATCCAAGGCGCTGGACGTGATGCCGGGCCTCGGCGTGCGCATGCGTCTGGCCTCGCTGGGCGCCGGCAAGTGGCAGAACAGCGGCGGCGACAAGGCCAAGTTCGGTCTGTCCCCGCGCCAGCTGTTGGACCTGTGGAAGGCCCTGCGTGACACCGAGTACGCCGATTGCCTGAACCTGCTGCATTTCCACATGGGCAGCCAGATCAGCAATGTGCGCGACATCGCCAACGGCATGCGCGAGGCCACCCGTTACTTCGTCGAGCTCTCGCAGCTGGGCGCCAAGATCAGCCACGTCGATGTCGGCGGCGGTCTGGGCATCGATTACGAAGGCACCCGTTCGCGCAGCTACTGCTCGATCAACTACGGCCTCAACGCCTACGCCAGCAACATCGTGCAGCCGCTGGCCGAAGCCTGCGAAGCACATGGCCTGACCCCGCCGCGCATCATCACCGAGTGTGGTCGCGCGATGACCGCGCACCACGCCGTGTTGATTGCCAACGTCTCCGAAGTCGAGCAGGCCGCCGAAGGCCGCGTGCCGGAAGCGCATGACGACGAGCCGGCGGCGATCCGCCACCTGCGCGAGATCCACGAGGAACTCGACCAGCGCCCGGCGGTGGAACTGTTCCAGGAAGCCCAGCACTTCCATGCCGAAGGCCTGAGCGCCTATGCGTTGGGGCAGATCGATCTGCCACAGCGTGCGCGCATCGACGACCTGTTTTACGCCATCGCCAATGGCGTGCGTGCGCGTCTGAGCTATGACGAAAAGAGCCATCGCTCGGCGTTGGACGAATTGAACGACCGCCTGGTCGACAAGTACTTCGTCAACTTCAGCGTGTTCGAATCGATTCCCGATGCCTGGGCAATCGACCAGGTGTTCCCGATCGTGCCGATCGAGCGCTTGAACGAGCGCCCCGAGCGTCGCGGCGTGATCGCTGACATGACCTGCGATTCCGATGGCATGGTCAAGACCTACGTCGAGAACGAAAGCCTGGACAGCTCGCTGCCATTGCACGCCGTGCGTCATGGCGAGAGCTACCGCATCGGCTTCTTCCTGGTCGGTGCCTACCAGGAAATCCTCGGCGACATCCACAACCTGTTCGGCGATACCGATGCGGTGGAAGTGGTGGTGGACGACGATGGCTACGTGATCACCCAGCAGCGCCGCGGTGACACCACCGACGTGATGCTGGATTACGTGGGTTACAGCCTGGATGACCTGCGTGCTTCGTACCGCAAGCGCGTGGCCGATGCACAGCTCTCGGCCGAACGCGCCGCAGAGTTGGACGCAGCGTTGGAAGCCGGTTTGACCGGCTACACCTATCTGTCAGACGAACCGCTGGGCTAACAAAGCAAGCGAAACCAAAAGCCCCTCTCCCATCGGGAGAGGGGTTGGGGTGAGGGGAAGCTTCTAAGCAAGCAAACCCGACTTACCCCCGAAACACCTGAAACCCAGCAAACGACTGACTCACCGGCATCAACTCGATGCGGTTGACGTTCAAGTGCGCGGGTAGCGTTGCCACCCAGAAAATCTGCTCGGCGATATCTTCGGCGGTCATCGGGCTGGCGCCGCCGTACAGCTGATCCGACGCGGCCTGGTTGCCATGCGTACGCACCAGGGTGAACTCGGTTTCGGCCATGCCCGGCTCGATCGCGGTCACGCGTACGCCGGTGCCATGCAGGTCCGAGCGCAGGCCCAGCGAGAACTGGCTGACGAAGGCCTTGGTACCGCCATAGGCGTTGCCACCCGGGTACGGGTAGAGCGCGGCGGTGGAGCTGATGTTGATGATCGCGCCACGGCGCTCCACGAGCTTCGGCAGCAGGTGATGGGTCAGCGTGACCAGTGCGGTGATGTTGGTGTCGATCATCGTGCGCCAGTCTTCCAGGCTGGCGTGCTGGGCGGCGGCGGTGCCTTGGGCGAGGCCCGCGTTGTTGACCAGCAGGTCGATGTCGCGGAAAGCGGGCGGCAACGCGGCAAGTGCGGCTTCCATTGCAGCGGCATCGCGGATGTCGAAGGCGGCGGCGTGGATCTTGTCGGCGCCGAACTCTTCCACCAGCGGCTGCAGACGCTCGGCACGACGACCGGTGGCGATCACTTTCCAGCCCGCAGCAGCGAAGCGACGGACAGCGGCGGCGCCGAAGCCGGAAGTGGCGCCGGTGATCAGAGCGGTCTTGGACATTGCGGAATCCTTGGGGCAGGGGATTTGGATTTTCGCACTGTGCGGCCGGAAGCGGGAGAAGGAGTGGAGGCAAAGGCCAAGGCCAAGCACCATCTGTAGTGCCGAGCCATGCTCGGCAGGGGCTCTACCGCAAAACCCAAAGCTCCCTCATCCGCCCCTTCGGGGCACCTTCTCCCGTGAACGGGAGAAGGGAAAAAGCCGAAGCCGAAGCCGAAGCACCCCTCCCCAACCCTCCGCTTGGCTGCGCCAAAGGGAGGGGGTTGATCGCGTGATCTGTCAGGTCGCAATGCAGCTGCACTTCGCTCCCTCCCTTGCGCCCAGGCGCAGGGGAGGGTTGGGGAGGGGTGCTCTTGCTCTTCGCAAGAGTGCAAATGGTGCAGAAAATCCACGCGCCCCGGCACTCGCAGGTAAAGCCCCGGGTACGCGGTTCTTACCCGGGCGACAGCAGAAAAACAAAAAAGCCCCAACATCAATCGATGTCAGGGCTCGAATGCCAAAAGCTTTCCGGGTGATCTGTCAGTCGCAACAGCCCCCTTGAGTAAAGGGGGCGCGCCGACAGGCGCAGGGTTGTGGAGAAGACGGGCAAGGGGCCCAAAGTTTGCAAAGCAAACTTTGGGGTAACACCGCCTTCAGCGGTGTTACTGCGCCTTGATCGCCATAGCCTGCAAGCCGGTGCCGTTGAGCTTGGCCTTGGCTTCGGCCAGTTCGCTGGCGGTGCCGTACGGGCCCATGCGCACGCGGTACACGGTGTTGCCGTTGATCTGCGCCGATTCCACCCGCGCTGCCAAACCCATCATCGCCAGCTTGGCCTTGGTCGACTCGGCATCCCCCGAAGCACCAAACGCACCTGCCTGCAGGATGTAGCGAACGTTCTCGGTCGCTGCTGCCGGTGCGGCAGTTGCAACAGTCGCAGCCGGAGCAGGAGTTGCCGCGGCAGGCGCCGGCTTGGGAGCCGTGGCCGTAGCTGCCGGAGTAACGCTGGCAACCTGTGCCGGGCGGGCGGCGGTTTCGCTGATCGGTGCCGGCTGGCGAGCGGGCTCGCTCACCGGTGCCGGCAACGGGCGCCCTTCCAGTGCAGCCTGCGCGCGCTGGGCATCGGTCGGCGGGGTGGCCGGCGTTGCTGCCGCAGTCGCGCGCGCTGCAGCAGCACGGCGCTGTTCCTCGGCCTTGGCACTGGCGGCCAACTCGGCATCTGACATCTGTACTTCGGTGCCTGGCAGCAGGGTGTAGAAGTCGTACTGGGTGGCTGGCTTCTCCTCCGGCTTGGCACCGGCAGGCGTGGCTGGCTTGTTCGATTCCACACCGGCGTCGACGTCGGCATCAGCAACCGGTGCCGGCTGGGCGTCGGGGTTGGGCTGCGGGCCTACGCGCAGAAAACCGTCGCCGTCCTTCTTGAACAGGTTCGGCGCCGCCAGGAACACCACCGCCGCAATCGCCACGCCGGCAACCAGCCACACCCAGCCGGGCGTGCCATTGTCGTTGTTGCGCCGGGCTTGGGTTTTGCCGCGTCGTGCTGCCATGTCTACTGCGTCTCCAGGTGTTTACATCTTTTCCGGGGCACTGACGCCCAGGATGTTCAGGCCATTGGCCAGGGTCTGCCGTGCAGCGCTGGCCAAGGTGAGTTTGGCGTTGCGCTCAGCGGCATCATCCACCAGCACGGGGGTGCCGTGATACCACGTGTGGAAAGCGTGTGCCAATTCACGCAGGTACTGCGCGACCTGATGCGGTTCCAGCGCGATGCCGGCCGCTTCCACCACTTCCGGGTAGCGCGAGATTTCGTTCATCAGTTCCAGCGAGGCGTCGTCGCCCAGACGCGACAGCGCGGCCAGACCTTCGGCCTGCTTGTAGTCCAGGCCCTTTTCCTGCGCCTGGCGCAGCAGCGAGCAGACGCGGGCATGCGCGTACTGCACGTAGAACACCGGGTTGTCGCTGCTCTGCTGGCGGGCCAGGTCGATGTCGAAGGTCAGCTGCGAATCGGGCTTGCGCGCGATCAGGAACCAACGCACCGCATCGCTGCCCACTTCCTCGATCAGGTCGCGCAGGGTCAGGTAGCTGCCGGCACGCTTGGACAGCTTCACTTCCTCGCCGCCGCGCATCACCGTCACCATCTGGTGCAGCACGTATTCCGGCCAGCCCTTGGGAATGCCCAGGTCCAGCGCCTGCAGGCCAGCGCGCACGCGCGCCAGCGAGCCGTGGTGGTCGGCGCCCAGTTCGGTGATGGCGCGTTCGTAACCGCGCTGCCACTTGCTCAGGTGATAGGCCACGTCCGGCAGGAAGTAGGTGTAGGTGCCGTCGGACTTGCGCATCACGCGGTCCTTGTCGTCACCAAAGTCGGTGGAGCGCAGCCACAGCGCGCCGCCTTCCTCATAGGTGTGGCCGGAGCTGATCAGCTGCTGCACGGTCTCGGCAACCTTGCCGTCCTTGTACAGCGAGCTTTCCAGGAAGTAGATGTCGAAATCCACGCCGAATGCAGCCAGGTCCAGGTTCTGCTCGTTGCGCAGATAGGCCACCGCAAAGCGGCGCACTTCTTCCAGGTTCTCGGCATCCTTGGCGCCGACGATCTGGCTGCCTTCCAGGTCCACGGTTTCACCCAGCAGGTAGGCCTTGGCCACGTCGCCGATGTAGTCGCCGTTATAGGCTTCGGCCGGCCACTGCTCGTCGCCCGGCTTGAAGCCGCGCGCACGTGCCTGCACCGACTTGGCCAGGTTTTCGATCTGCACGCCGGCGTCGTTGTAATAGAACTCGCGCTTGGCGTTCCAACCGTTGACTTCCAGCACGCGGGCGATGCAATCGCCGATCACACCAGCGCGGCCGTGGCCGACATGCAGCGGACCGGTCGGGTTGGCCGACACGTATTCGACGCCGACGCTGCGGCCGTTGCCGCTCAGGTTGCGGCCGTAGTCTTCGGCTTCCTTGAGCACGCTGACCACTTCGCGCTGGTAAGCCACCGGCGAGAGTTTGAAATTGATGAAGCCAGGGCCGGCGATCTCGACACTGACGATGTCGTCGCTGGCCGGCAACGCGGCAAGCAGCGCCTGCGCAACGGCGCGCGGATTGCTGCGCGCGGCCTTGGCCAGCAGCATCGCGGCGTTGGTGGCGAAATCACCGTGTTCGCGGGTCTTGGGTCGTTCGACCACGAAATCCGGCGGCAGGGTGTCGGCAGGCAAAGTGCCGTTGGCGCGCAAGGCTTCGATGCCTTGGCCGATGAGGGCGCGGAGTTGGGCTTTCACGTGACTATTCTGCTTGGAGCGCGGAACTGACCATTTTACCTGACCTGCGTCACCGCCGCCCGCGAGCTGCCCGCTGGGGTCAGCAATGTCAAAAAAACGGAAAGACCGCGGCGGCCAGCAGGCATGGGGCATTCCGTCCTGGGCCGGGCGGTATCGGGGAGTCGGGGGCGGGTGGAGTGATTCAGGCTGAGGCGTTCAGACCCAGCCACGCGCGGCCAGCGACACCGGTGCGCCGTCGCCGATCACGAAATGGTCGAGCAGGCGGATGTCCACCAGCGCCAAAGCCTGCTGCAGGCGCGTGGTGATGGCGCGGTCGGCCGCCGACGGTTCAGGATTCCCGGACGGGTGATTGTGGCCGACGATCACCGCCGCAGCGTTGTGTGCCAAGGCCTGGCGCACGACTTCACGCGGATGTACCTCGGCGCTGTCTACCGTCCCTGTGGATAACTCTTCAAAGGCCAAAGCCCGATGCCGGTTGTCCAGAAACAGCGCCGCGAATACTTCCTGCGGCCGGTGGCGCAGGCGCTGGGCGAAGTAGCGGCCGGCGGCGGCCGGGTCGGTCAGTGCATCGCCGCGTTCCAGCTCGGCGGCCAGATGGCGCCGGCCCAGTTCCAGCGAGGCGCTGAGCTGGCAGGCACGGGCCGGGCCCAGCCCGGGCAGCTTGGCCAGTTGCGGAGCGCTGCGGTCCAGCAGTGCCCGCAAGGGGCCGTGCGCCTGCAGCAGTTCGCGCGCGGTCTGCACCGCATCACGCCCGCGCAGGCCCGAACCGAGGAAGATCGCCAGCAGTTCAGCATCGGAAAGTGCGGCCGCGCCGCGCGCCAATAATCTTTCGCGCGGGCGTTCAGCGCTGGGCCAATCACGGATATGCATGAGTGGCAGATTCACCGCCATTTGCCAAAAACTGGATCAGGCGTAACAAAGCCTTCGGTTAAGCTAACCCTTCTTCTGTACCTAGGAATCCCCATCCGTGACCAGCGTTTCCCCCACTTCCCGCCCCTTGGAAGGACAGAAGCTGCTGCTATGCGTAGGCGGCGGCATCGCTGCGTACAAGTCGCTGGAGCTGGTGCGTCGCCTGCGTGATGCCGGCGCCACCGTGCAGGTGGCGATGACGGCTGGTGCGCAGCAGTTCGTCACTCCCCTGAGCTTCCAGGCGCTGTCCGGCCATCCCACCCGCACCACGCTGTGGGACAGTGCCGCCGAGCAGGCCATGGGCCATATCGAACTGGCGCGCTGGGCCGACCGCATCGTCATCGCCCCGGCCACTGCCGATCTGCTCGCGCGACTGGCGCATGGCAATGCCGACGATCTGGTGACCACGCTGTGTCTGGCCAGTACTGCGCCGTTGACCGTGTGCCCGGCAATGAACCACCGCATGTGGCTGCACCCGGCCACCCAGGCCAACATGACAGTGCTGCGCGAGCGCGGCGTGCAGGTGATCGGGCCGGAAGACGGCCCGCTGGCCGAGGGCGAATCCGGCCCGGGCCGGGTCAGTGAAGCACCGACCATCATTGCTGCGCTCGCCGGCAACCAGGCACCGCAGGCACCGGTCAAGCCGGGCCGTTTGAATGGCATGCGTGTGCTGATCAGTGCTGGTCCCACCTACGAAGATCTGGACCCGGTGCGTTACGTCGGCAACCGCAGCAGCGGCAAGATGGGCTATGCCCTGGCCGCCGCCGCCGCCCGTCAGGGCGCGCAGGTGGTGCTGGTCAGCGGCCCGGTGCAGCTGGCCACCCCGGTTGGCGTGCAGCGCATCGATGTGCGCTCGGCTGCGCAGATGCGCGATGCCGTGCTCGGCGCTTTGCCGGCGGATATCTACATCGGTGCCGCCGCGGTGGCCGATTACACCCCGCGCCAGGTCTCACCGCAGAAGCTGAAGAAGACCGCCGGCACCCAGACCCTGACCCTGGAACTGGTGCGTACCGCCGACATCCTCGCCGAAGTGGCGGTGCACGAGCAGGCTCTGAAGCTGGTGGTGGGCTTTGCCGCTGAAACCCACGATGTGGAGAAGTACGCGCGCGGCAAGCTGGCCGACAAGCATCTGGATCTGATCATCGCCAACCAGGTCGGCATTGCCGGCAACGGCTTTGAGAGTGATCAGAACGCGGCCGTGGCCTACTGGGACGGCGGCCTGCGCGAGTTCCCGGGCACCGCCAAGACCCAGCTGGCCGAACAATTACTGGATTTGATTGCCGAGAGGTTGGACGCATGAGTAATGGACTGCAGCCCTTGCAGGTGAAGTTGCTGGACCCGCGCTTCGGTGACAGCTGGCCGTTGCCGGCTTACGCCACCGAGGCCAGCGCCGGCATGGACCTGCGCGCGGCGACCGAAGCGCCGTTGACGCTGGAACCGGGTGATGCGGCGCTGCTGCCCAGCGGCATCGCGATCCATATCGCCGATCCTGGCCTGTGCGCGGTGGTTCTGCCACGCTCCGGGCTGGGCCATCGGCACGGTATCGTGTTGGGAAATGGCACGGGCTTGATCGATGCCGATTATCAGGGGCCGTTGCTGATCAGCGTATGGAACCGCGGCCGTGACGCAT
The DNA here is from genome assembly GCF_056760235.1 of Stenotrophomonas sp. STEN018. Classification (NCBI taxonomy): domain Bacteria; kingdom Pseudomonadati; phylum Pseudomonadota; class Gammaproteobacteria; order Lysobacterales; family Lysobacteraceae; genus Stenotrophomonas; species Stenotrophomonas sp. STEN018. The sequence goes on along the minus strand of NZ_JBRREK010000002.1, from coordinate 20,180 downwards.
TCACCATCGAACCGGGCGACCGGATCGCGCAGTTGGTGGTAATGCCGATTGCACGCGTGACGTTGCAGGTAGTAGATACTTTCATCGACAGTGCACGTGGAACGGGTGGATTCGGCCACACCGGGGTGCGCTGACAGGGGGAAACGCACGATGAGCCAAGGCAATGAGAACGGGCGACCAGGTCCCGCGCTGGGTCGATCAACGCCACTGCTGGCGGTACTGCTGCTGTTGTTGGCCGGCTGGTTCGGCTGGGGCGCGGTAGATCAATGGATGCAGTCCGGTACCAGTGCCGGGCTTGAGCAATCCCGCGATCAGGCCGTTGCCGGTGTGCAACAGGCATTGACCGCGCAGACCACGCAGTTTGGCAAGCAGCTGGCGCTTGAGCCGGTCAAAGCCGCCCTGGCCAGTGGCGATGCAGCCGCCGTCGCCTTGGCGGTACGTGACAAGTGGACCGGCGTGGAAGACGCGCAGGTACTCGACGCCGGTCTGGCCGAGGCCTATGTCGATCCGGCGACGTTCGGCTACTCGCGGCTGGCACTGCTGGAACAGGCCATGGCCACCGGCCAGCCGGTGGCACTGGTGGTTCGCGATGGCGGCAGCCCGCGACTGGGCCTGGCCGCACCGGTGCTGCTGCAAGGCAAGCCGGCGGTGATCTACATCCGCCAGCCGTTGACCCGGCTGACCTCCGTGTTTGATGGCGTTGATTCGCCGAGCAGTGCCTTCCTCGGGCTGCGTCAGGGCGGTTTTACCATCGTCCAGAAAGGCGCAACCAACCTGGGCAACAGCGCCGATGCACTGGCGCGTCCGGTCGGCGACACCGGTCTGCGCGTTGTGGCCGAGCTGCCCGATGCCAACACAGGTTTGATGGGCCTTGGGGTGATTGCCAGTGCCATCGTGGCGCTGTTACTGCTGGCCATCGCTTTGCTGTTGCTGTTGGGACGCAAGCGTTTGGCGAATCTTTCGGTCCTGCGCAAGAACACCGTTCAAGCCGAAGATGGTGGCCTGACCTTGCAGGAAGCGCTGGAGCAGGACCCGCAGCCGTTGCCGGTTTCGGCCAATGCGCGCGCTGATGATGTGCCGCAGGCGCGGGTTGAACCGGGAGCCGACGCGGTATTGCCGGTCATCTTCCGCGCTTACGACATCCGTGGCGTGCTTGGCACCGAGTTGAACGCCAGTGTCGCCACTCTGATTGGCCAGGCCATCGGCAGCGAAATGCAGGCCCAGGGCCTGCGCGATGTGGTGGTGGGCCGCGACGGCCGGCTGTCCGGGCCGGAGCTGGTCGATGCCTTGATCACCGGCCTGCGCCGCGCCGGCTGCGACGTGATCGACATCGGCATGGCGCCGACTCCGGTGGTGTATTTCGCCAGCTACCACCTGCGTGCCGGCAGCTGCGTTGCGGTCACTGGCAGCCACAATCCGCCGGACTACAACGGCTTCAAGATCGTCATCGGTGGCGAGACGCTGTCTGGTGATGCCATCACCGATCTGTACAAGCGCATCCAGGAAGGCCGCCTGCAGCATGCCGACAACGAAGGCAGCCTGCAGCAGCGCGAAGTCATCGATGACTACGTGCAGCGCATTGCCGATGACGTGCAGCTGGACCGCCCACTCAAGATAGTTGCCGATGCCGGCAACGGCGTTGCTGGTGCGGTGGCACCGCAGTTGCTGGAAGCCATTGGTGCCGAGGTGATTCCGCTGTACTGCGAGGTGGACGGCAACTTCCCCAACCACCATCCAGACCCCAGCGACCCGCACAACCTCGAAGACCTGGTGCAGATGGTCAAGCGCTTCGACGCGGACCTCGGTGTGGCCTTCGACGGCGATGGCGACCGCTTGGGTGTGGTTACCAAGGACGGCAAGATCATCTTTGCCGACCGCCTGCTGATGTTGTTCGCCGCCGACGTGCTGGCCCGCAACCCCGGCGCGATGGTCATCTACGACGTCAAGTGCACGGGCAAGTTGTCGGACTACATCCTGCGCAACGGCGGCAGCCCGATGATGTGGAAGACCGGGCATTCGCTGGTCAAGGCCAAGATGCGCGAGACCGATGCCGAGCTGGCCGGCGAGATGAGCGGCCACTTCTTCTTCAAGGAACGCTGGTACGGCTTTGATGATGGCCTGTATGCGGCGGCACGCCTGCTGGAGATCCTGGCGCAGCGTGATGAAGAACCGTCCGAGGTATTGAACGAGTTGCCGGATGCGATCTCCACGCCGGAGTTGAAGGTAGCGGTGGAAGAGGGCACCCAGCATGCGCAGGTGGCCTTGATCGTGGCGGCAGCGCAGGTTGAGGACTCGCCGTTTGCGGGCGCGCGCATTTCCACGATTGATGGCCTGCGTGCCGACTTCAGCGATGGCTGGGGTCTGGTGCGTGCCTCCAACACTACACCGGTGCTGGTGCTGCGCTTCGAGGCCAATGATGAAGCGGCGCTGGAGCGGATCAAGGCTGTGTTCCGCGAGCAGTTGCTGCAGGTGTTGCCGGCGGGGACCGAACTGGGTTTCTGATTGGTTGATGCTGTTGAACGAAGGGCCGTCCACGAATTACGCGGGCGGCCTTTTTGTTTTTGGTTTTGTGAGAGCGGCGTCAGCCGCGAAGCCACTGCTGCCTCAGTTCTAGACGGGCTGCAATTCGAGATTAGCTGGCGGCGGTTGTTTCGGTAGCTTCGCGGCTGACGCCGCTCCCACAACCACAACCGGCCCGCATCACTTCACGCCCCACCAAACCGCAAACCAACCCCCGGCTCGGTAAACAGATAGCGCGATTCCAGCGCCGAATCGCCCAGCTTGTGCCGCAGCCGCCCCACCAGGATGCGCAGGTAATGCGTGTCATGCCGATGCGTTGGCCCCCAGATTTCCTGCAGGATCTGCGGCTGGGTCACCACTCGCCCGGCATTGCGCAGCAACAAGGCCAGCAGCGCGTATTCCTTGCGGGTCAGTGCAATCGCTTCGCCATCCACGCGTACATCGCGGCGCGACAGATCGATATGCAGACGGCCGTCATCAAACACCGGCACCTGACCTTCGCTGTCGGTGCTGCGACTGCGCAGCAAGGCACGTACCCGCGCCATCAATTCCTGGGTGCCGAACGGCTTGGTCACATAGTCGTTGGCGCCGTTGTCCAAGGCGCGCACTTTCTCGGCTTCGCCGGCGCGCACGCTGAGCATGATCACCGGCACCTGGCTCCATTGCCGCAGTTCGGCCAGCACGTCGTGGCCTTCCATGTCGGGCAGGCCGATATCCAGCACCACCAGATCGGCACCGTCCTCGGCCAGCCGCTGCAGGCCTTCGGCGCCGTTGGCGGCTTGGCTGACCGCATAGCCTTGCGCGCGCAAAGAGATATCCAGAAAGCGCCGGATCTGTACTTCGTCATCAACCACCAGCACGCGCGGCGGCGGAATGGCCGGCGCGTCAGCCATCATCGTGCGGGCTCTCGGGGTGCGGCTGGAGCAGGGGCAGGGTCATGCGGATCAGGGTACCGCGTCCGTCACGTCCCGGCAGCGCTTCAACGCTGCCACCGTGTGCGCCGATCATGCCCTGGCAGATGGTCAGGCCCAGACCGGTGCCTTGGCGGCCGCGGTCGCCGCGCTCCACGCTGTAGAACATGTCGAAGATGCGCGAACGCTCGGCATCGGGAATGCCCGGGCCGGCGTCGATCACCTCGATGCGCAGCTCGTTGGCCTGCTGGCGCGCGCGCACCTCCACCGGCACCCCGGGTGGCGAGAACTTGGCGGCGTTTTCCATCACGTTGAACACCGCCTGCTCGACCAGCGCCGGGTGCACCCAGATCGGTGCCATGTCGGCCGGAATATCCAGCTGCAGGCGTACGCCCGGTTGGTAGCGCTGCAGGCGCCGTGCGGCCGAGCCGATCAGCTCGTCCACGCCTATCCAGTCGCGGTTGAGCTTGAGTCCGTCGTGGCCGAGTCGGGTCATGTCCAGCAGGTTCTGGATGTAGCGGTCCAGCCGCTCGCCCTCGACCACGATGGTATCGAGCAGGGCACGGCGGTCGCCGGCATCCATCGCATCGGCGTAATTGGACAGGCTGTCGGCTGAGCCGATCATCGCCGCCAGCGGTGAGCGCAGGTCGTGTGAGACCGAGGACAACAGGGCGGATCTAAGCCGCTCGGTTTCGTTGTGTAGATGTGCGGTTTCCAGATCGGCCACCAGACGCGTGCGCAATGCCGCCTGGGCGATGTCGTCGGCCATCGCTTCCACCAGCTGGCGTTGCTCCGGGGCCAGCCGTGGATGTTGGTGATCGAAGCGCAGGCCGGCAACGCCGATTGCGTGTGCCTCGCCGTCGAGCAACGGCAGGAACCACCAGCCGGCACCGGCCAGCGTATCGGTGAAGCGGCCGGCCGGTTGCCCATGACGCAGCGCCCAATCGGCCGCTGCCAGATCGGTGTCGCCCGGTGCAGCGGTGCCGCTGGTGCTGGTGTCATTGCCCAGCCGCACCCACGCCGGTGCATCCAGCGCCTGCTCCAAGGCAACGCGGCCGGCGTGGCCGACCTGGGCGTTGTCGGTGGCACCGACCAGTTGCCGGCCCAGGGTCTGGCGCACATTGGCATGGCGATTGGCCGCGCGCAGCGCCACCACCTGCATGCGCAGGCGCGATGCCAGGCGGCCTGCAACCAATGCGGCGGCGAGGAACAGGAAGACGGTGATCACGCCTTGCCGTGCGCTGATCGCAAAGGTGAAGCGAGGTGCGATGAAGAAGAAGTTGTACGCCAGGAAGCACAGCGTCGCTGCCAGTACCGCCGCACTCATGCGGGTTCTTGCGGCCACCAGTACCACTGCGACGATGAACACCATCGCCAGATCGCTCAAGCCTATCCATTGCTCGCCCAGCCATGCCGCCAGGCAGGCACCGGCGGTGGCGAGTACCGCCGTCGTTGCATCCTTGCCCCAGCTGTCCGGTGCCAGCGACAGACCGAAACGACGCGCGTTGGCGCGCGCCTGCGGGGTGCTGATGATGGTGATTTCGTAATGCGCGCCGCGCTGGATCAGCTGCTGGGTCAGGGTCTGGTTGAACAAGCGTGCCAATGGTCGTTCGCGGGTACGGCCCAGCAGCAGTGATGACACTGCGTTGTGCGCGGCGTAATCGAGCAGCGCATCGGCGATGCCCGGCCCGTGCAGCAGTTCGGCATCGCCGCCCAGTCGCCGTGCCAATGCGAACGCATCGTCGATCTCGCGGCGGGTAGCCTCGTCGTGGCGACGGTGCTGCACGGTCACCACCGTCCACGGTGCATCGCGGCGCTCGGCGATGCGCCGCGCCACCCGCACCAGGTATTCGCTCTGGCCACCGCCATCGATGGCGACCACCACCCGACGGCGCAGTGGTAGATTGCCTTCGCCGCGTGCGGCGCGGGTCTCGCGCAGGCTGCTGTCGACGCGATCGGCAGCTTCCTGCATCGCCAGTTCGCGCAAGGCAGTGAGGTTGGCCGGCGAGAAGAACGCCTGCAATGCCTGCGCTGCCTGCTCCGGTACGTAGACCTTGCCTTGCTGCAGGCGTTCGATCAGCTCGCGCGGTGGCAGGTCGACCAGCACGATGTCGTGCAGGCGGTCGAACACCACATCGGGCACGGTCTCGCTGACGCGCACGCCGGTGATGCGCATCACCACATCGTTGAGGCTTTCCAGATGCTGGATGTTGATCGTGGTCCACACGTCGATACCGGCATCGAGCAGTTCCATCACGTCCTGCCAGCGCCGTTCGTGACGGCTGCCGGGGGCATTGCGATGGGCTAGCTCATCCACCAGTACCAGCGCCGGCTTGCGTGCCAGCACAGCGTCCAGATCCATCTCCTGCAGCTGATGGCCGTGGTACTCCAGTGCGCACATTGCAATGCGCGGCAGGCCTTCGAGCAGGGCGGCGGTATCGCTGCGGCCGTGGGTTTCAACCACGGCCGCCATCACATCCACACCACGCCGTAGTTGTTCCTGGGCGCGGGTGAGCATGCTGAAGGTCTTGCCCACGCCCGGCGCAGCGCCAAGGAATACGGTCAGTTTGCCGCCGGCGTCGCGTTGCAGGGCCTCGGCCAAGGCATCGGCCTGGCGGCTACGGGAGTCGTTCATGGCCACGATTGTGCGCTGTTGCAGGCGCGTCCCGCATCAGGGCGCATGCGCGGCCTGATCCAAGGCCCGGTTGAGGGCAATCACGTTGATGCGTGGCTGCCCGAACACGCCCCATTGGCGGTCCTGCAACTGTGCATCAACCAGCGACTGCACGCGCGCTTCCGACCAGCCGCGTGCAGCGGCTACGCGTGCCACCTGCACCTGCACCGCAGCCGGTGACAGCTCCGGGTCCAGGCCGCTGGCCGACTGCGTGACCAGATCGCCCGGCACCTTGGCCGGATCGATCTTTTCGCGCGCTGCAACAGCAGCCGTAGCTTCGCTCACGCGCTTGATCAGGTCCGGATTGCTGCGCGCCATGTTGCTGCCGGCTGCGGCCATCGGATCGTAGTTGGCGGCCGAAGGACGGGTCTGGAAGTAGCCATCGCCAGTGAACGGCTGCGCCAGATACAGCGAGCCACGCACTTGGCCGTCGGCATCGCGGATCAGGCTGCCGTCGGCCTGCGCCGGAAACAGTGAGCCGGAGATGCCGGTCGCCAACACCGCATAGACCAGACCGGTGCCGAGAAGGCCGAACAGTGACAGACCTATGGCCGGCCGCCACAGCGGGTTACCGGAACGACGGGAAGAGTTCATTGAGGTGTTCATGCGCCAAATACCAGAGCAAGCAGAAGGTCGATGGCCTTGATGGCCGCAAATGGCAGCAGCACGCCGCCCAAGCCGTACACCAGCATGTTCCTGCGCAGCAATGTGGTGGCAGTGGCCGGACGGAAGCGCACGCCACGCAAAGCGAGCGGAATCAAGGCCGGGATCACCAGCGCATTGAAGATCAGCGCTGCCAGCACCGCATTACGCGGGCTCGACAGCTGCATCACGTTCAAGGCCGCCATCGACGGGATGCTGGCGGCGAACAGCGCCGGCAGGATCGCGAAGTACTTGGAGACGTCATTGGCCAGTGAGAAGGTGGTCAGTGCGCCGCGGGTGATCAACTGCTGCTTGCCCACTTCCACCACCGCCAGCAACTTGGCCGGATCCGAGTCCAGATCGACCATGTTGCCGGCCTCTTTGGCGGCCTGTGTACCGGAGTTCATCGCCAGGCCAATATCGGCCTGGGCCAGTGCCGGCGCATCGTTGGTACCGTCGCCGACCATTGCCACCAGCCGACCACCGGCCTGCTCGGCACGGATACGTGCCAGCTTGTCTTCCGGCCGTGCTTGGGCGATGTAGTCATCGACACCGGCTTCGGCGGCGATGGCGGCGGCGGTAAGCGGGTTGTCGCCGGTGATCATCACCGTGCGGATACCCATCGCCCGCAGCTGCGCGAACTTCTCGCGCATGCCGTGCTTGACCACGTCGGCCAGCTCCACCACACCGAGCACATGCCGGCCTTCGCTGACCACCAGCGGCGTGGCGCCGCCACGGGCGACCTGGTCCACGCGTGCCTGCAGCTCGTTCGGCACCGTGCCGCCCAGCGCCAGTACATGCGCGGTGATGGCATCGCCAGCGCCCTTGCGGATGCTGCGGCCATTGTCGAGGTCGACACCGGACATGCGGGTTTGCGCGGTGAAGGCTAGATAATTTAGAACCCCGCACATGGATGTGCGGGCTTTTGCGGAGGGATCCGCATGAACGTGGTCCGGCTCGGCGGTGGTGCATCCCTGCTCGCGGGCCAGACGCACGATGGATTTGCCTTCCGGTGTAGGGTCGGCCAGCGAGGACAGCAGCGATGCTTCACGCAGCTGTGCAGCGTCGATGCCGGCCAGCGGATGGAAGTGCGTGGCCTGACGGTCGCCGTAGGTGATGGTGCCGGTCTTGTCCAGCAGCAGCACATCCACGTCGCCGGCTACTTCCACTGCCTTGCCGGATTTGGCCAGCACATTGGCCGACAGCGCACGGTTCATGCCGGCGATGCCGATGGCCGGCAGCAGGCCGCCGATGGTGGTCGGGATCAGGCACACCAGCAGCGCGATCAGCAGCAGTGGATCGACTTTGACGCCGACAAAGCCTGCAATCGCCGGCAGCGTTGCCACCACCACCAGGAAGGTCAGCGACATCGCCGCCAGCAACAGGGTCAGCGCGATCTCGTTCGGCGTCTTCTGCCGGTTCGCGCCTTCCACCAGCGCGATCATGCGATCGAGGAAGCTGTGGCCCGGCTCGGCGCTGACCCGCACCACGATCTCATCGGACAGCACCTTGGTGCCGCCGATCACGCCGGAGCGGTCGGTGTCGGCCTCGCGCAGTACCGGTGCTGATTCGCCGGTAACCGCAGCCTCATTGATGGTGGCCAGGCCGCGCACGATCTCGCCATCAGCCGGCACGAACTCGCCGGCACTGACGATCACGTACTCACCCGGGCGCAGCTCGGCAGCAGGCACGCGGCTTTCGGCAGCACCCTGCAGCGGCGTGGCGACACGCCGTGCGACCAGGTCCTGACGTGCACGTCGCAGCGACGCGGCCTGGCCACGGCCACGCGCCTCGGCCACGGCTTCGGCGAAATTGCCGAACAGCACCGTCACCAGCAGGATCGCGGTGACGGCCAGGCCGAAGCCCATCGGCGCATTGCCGCTGAGGGTGACGATCAGCGCCAGCACGGTGCCGACCATCACCACCGCCATCACCGGGTTGTGCAGCAGGTGCAACGGCGACAGCTTGCGTACTGAATCGAGCAGGGCACGGCGCAGGCCAGCCGCATCGAGCAGGGCGGGGCGGCGCGATGCCGCAGGAGAAGCGGAGCGGTTCATGGGGGCGTTCACGGTGAGGGGGCTCCCTGCAGGGCCAGCAGGCTGAGGTGTTCGGCCACCGGGCCAAGCACCAGCGCTGGCAGGAACTGCAGCACGGTAAGGACAATGACCACGCAGATAAGCGTCAATGCGAAGGTCGGGGTTTCAATCTGCAGGCTGCCGGCGCTTTGCGGCACCTGCCGTTTAGCGGCCAGCTGCGTGGCGATGATCAGCGGGATGATCAGGATCGGGAAGCGACCCAAGACCAACACCAGCGCACAGCTCAGGTTCCACCACAAGGTGCTGTCAGCCAGCCCCTCAAAGCCCGAGCCGTTGTTGGCATAGGCCGACGTGAACTCGTAGAACACCTGGCTGATGCCATGGAAACCGGGGTTGGAGGTGCCAGCCAGGCCGGGGATGGCCAGGGTCAGCGCGGTCAGGCCGAGCAGGGTGATCGGTTGCAGCAACACCAGTACTGCGAGCAGGCGCACCTGCGGCGTTTCCAGCTTGCGACCGAGCAGTTCGGGCGTGCGTCCGGTCATCAAGCCGGCCAGGAACACCGCCATCATCAGATAGACCAGGAACTGCTGGATGCCGCAGCCGATGCCGCCCCAGATGGCGCTGATCAACATGTTGACCATGGGCATCATGCCGCCGAGCGGGCTCAGTGAATCATGCATGCCGTTGACCGAGCCGTTCTGCACCTGGGTGGTGATGGACGACCACAGTGCGGTGCCATCGGCACCGAACCGGGCTTCCTTGCCCTCCATCAGCAAGGGGCTGGCAGCGCTGGCGCTATGACCTTCCAACCACAGGCTGGCGCTGGTGGACAGCACCGACATGGTCAGCATGCAGCCGAATACCAAGGCACCAAAGCGACGCCGGCCAGTGAAGGCGCCAAGCATGCAGATGATGGACATCGGGATCAGCAGGATGCCGATCAGCTCCAAGGCATTGGACAGTGGGGTCGGGTTTTCCAGCGGGAAGGCGCTGTTCGGGCCGTACCAGCCGCCGCCATTGGCGCCGAGCTGCTTGGCCGCGACCATCGCCGCGACCGGGCCGAGCGGGATCTTCTGCGTTTCCATGCCGGCACTGGCATCGATCGGCGTCGCCTGCGGGCCACCAGCCAGCGTGGAAGGCACGCCCTGCCAACTCAGCAGCAGCGTCCATACCAGGCACAGCGGCAGCAGGAAGCGCAGGCACAGGCGCACCACGTCGGCGTAGTAGTTGCCTACGGTGACGCGCACCGGGGCATTGCCGGTGTCACTTGTCGCCGGTTTCATGAACAAGGCGCGCAGGGTTGCCACCGCAAGTGCCAGGCCCATCATCGGGGTGATCACCTGCAGGCCGGTGATGCCGGTCATCTGCGAGAAGTAGGACAGCTGCGTCTGGCCGCTGTAATGCTGTTGGTTGGTGTTGGTCAGGAACGACACCATGGTGTGGAACGCGGTATCCCAACGCATGTTGGGGATGTTGTCCGGGTTCAACGGCAACCAGGCCTGGGTCATGAACACCGCCAGGGTCAGCACCGCCAACACCAGGTTGCTGATCAGGAACGCGACCACATAGCCACGCCAGGACATGGAGTGGTTGGGATCAACGCCGAGCACGCGGTAAAGCGGCTTTTCGATCCAGTTGAAGAGGATGTCGATACGCATCGGCGTACCGCGCATCAGCCGCGCCAGGTACAGGCCGAGCGGCCAGGCCAGCGCCAGGCTGGCCAGAATGAGGATGATGGCTTCAGTCACGACGGCACTCCTCAGAACGATTCGGGTCGAAGGACCGCGTACAACAGGTAGGCAGCGGCGATCAGCACCACTACGCCACACAACAGAGCAAGCCAGCCGGGCATGGGAAACCTCGAATTACGATCAGGACGCGGCCGGGGCTGCCGGAACGCGCGTCAGTGGACGGGTAGGGCGGCAGGCAGGCGCGAACGACAAGTCTGATCACCCCGATCAGGCCGCTATCGTCCTCCCGAGGGGCGTAAACGATCGACGCCAGTGAAGCGGGGTAGGCGTAAAAGGCGCGTAAAAAGTGAGTTTGGGTGGGGGATTTGGAAGCAATGCCAAAGCCAAAGCCAAAGCCAAAGCCAAAGCAGAAGGCAGAAGGCAGAAGGCAGAAGGCCCCTCATCCGCCCTCCGGGCACCTTCTCCCGCGGGCGGGAGAAGGGACGGCGTTCGTGGCTTGCGGTTAGCTCTGCTTCGGCTCGCGGACTTTCAGCCGGCCGTGGACTTCCAGCAACTCGCGGACATGCAGCCGCAGGGAGCCAATCCATTCTCCCGTGGGCGGGAGAAGAAGGGACGGCGTTCGTGGCTTGCGGTTAGCTCTGCTTCGGCTCGCGGACTTTCAGCCGCCCGTGGACTTCCAGCAACTCGCGGACATGCAGCCGCAGTGAGCCAATTCCTTCTCCCGCCTGCGGGAGAAGGTGCCCGGAGGGCGGATGAGGGGAAGCTTTTAAACAAAAAAGCGGCCCGAAGGCCGCTTTTTTTCAATCCGACAATTTGCTGGGAAAGCTCCTGCCGAGCATGGCTCGGCACTACAGCCGACAATTTATCGGGAAAGCCCTGCCGAGCATGGCTCGGCACTACAGCCGACAATTTATCGGGAAAGCCTTGCCGAGCATGGCTCGGCACTACCTACCGCCTTCAGCTCTTGGCAGGCTCTGTGCTGGCAGCAGGTGCGGTCGCTGCTGGCGCAGCAATCCCCTTCAGCTCGCGATACCGCGCCAGGCTCTCGGCAATCTCAACTTCCAGCGCCCGCCGCTGCTGCTCAAACGCGGTCTGCAGACGCAGCTGCGCCAGCAGTTCGTTGTGACGCTGGCGGATTTCGCCGGCCTGCTTGTCGGGCACCTTCTGCCCGGCCAGCTCTTTGTTGCCGGCTGCTGTGAGCTGTGCGGCCAAGGCGCCACGCAGGCTGGTCACGTTGAAGACCGCAGTCTTGACGTTGTTGTCGACAATTGCCGTGCGCTCATTGAACACACGGCGCAGATCATCTTCAGTGGCATACGTAGACAGCATCGCCTGCTCGGTACGCTTGCGCGTATCAACCGCCGCTGCGTCCACTTCCTGCTGGGCTTGGGCCAAGGCCGCGTCGGCACGCTCTTCGGCCGTGAGCGCGCGCTGCACTTCCGCACCACGCAGGCCGCTGCGTGCGTTGAATTCCTCGCGCGCCTTGTTCACCGCTTCAGGTGGCAAGGTGTCCGAGCAGATGCGCTTGCCGCCCTCATCCCAGCAATACAATTTCTTGCCGGGATCGGACGGCTTGTTCTGGGCCAGCGCCGGCATTGCCAGCGCTGCCAGCATCAGCGCCAGCGTCGTGGCGGTTTTGGACGGATTCGGCACCATGGCAGCCCCCTGCTATCAGCCTGTCGGATTGCTCCCGTAGCGGCCACGGTAGGCCAGCAACGGTTCGCGATAACCGACAAGTTCCGGGTTCCCGGACGCGAATGCAAGCAGATCGGCCAGATTGGCCACGGCGATCACCGGGATGCCGGTTTCAGCGGACACGGCCTGCGCTGCAGAACGGCGGTCATCTTCCGAGGCGATTTCCTGGCGGTCCAATGCCACCACGATGCCGGCCGGGATGCCCTTGGCTTCGCGGATGATGGCCAGGGCCTCGCGGATGGCGGTGCCGGCGGTGATCACGTCGTCGACGATCAGGATGCGCTTGCCGGCCATGTCGGCGCCGATCAGGGTGCCGCCTTCGCCGTGGTCCTTGGCTTCCTTGCGGTTGAAGGTCAACGGCAGGTTGCGGCCGCGGTGCGAGAACTCGCAGGCAATGGCGGTGGCCAGCGGGATGCCCTTGTAGGCCGGGCCGAACAGCTGGTCGTAGGCAATACCGGCGGCATCGATGGCGTCGGCGTAGCAGTTGCCCAGCTGTGCCAGCGCCAGACCGGTGTCAAAACGGCCGGCGTTGAAGAAATACGGGCTGACCCGGCCAGACTTCAGGGTGAACTGGCCAAAACGCAGCGCGTCGGCATTCAACGCCAGCTGCAGGAAACGGGAACGGTGGTCACTCATGTAAATACGCTGTCTTATCGTCTATTGAGGTTCCTAGGGTAAAGCATGGCCCTTGCAATTGCTGCGCTGCGGGTCCGGGCGCTGGCTGGTCCCCGAGCCGAGCCGCTGTCAGGAGAAAGCCAAGGCCCGGTTTGTCGGCCGCCCCGGTCCGGGCGGTATGCTGTGCCGGTCTTGAGCTTTCCCAATAGCGGTCCTTCATGCGCATCATCAGTTTCAACGCCAACGGCATCCGTTCGGCCACCACCAAGGGCTTCAACGAGTGGTTTCTGGCCCAGCAGGCCGACGTGCTCTGTATCCAGGAGACCAAGGCGCAGGAGTCGCAGCTGACCGATGCGCTGTTCCGCCCGGATGGCCATCACTGCTTCTACCGTGATGCCATCACCAAGAAGGGCTATAGCGGCGTGGCGATCTGGAGCCGACGCGAGCCCGATGAAGTGCGTACCTCGCTGGGCTGGGCGCCGTTCGATGACGAAGGCCGTTACATCGAGGCACGCTTCGGCAACCTCAGCGTGGTTTCGTTCTATATCCCGTCCGGGTCCTCGGGCGAGCTGCGCCAGGGCTTCAAGTTCGAAGTGATGGAGTGGCTCAAGCCGATCCTGGACGAATGGCTGGCCAGCGGCCGCGACTACGTGCTGTGCGGCGACTGGAACATCGTGCGCAGCGCGCTGGACATCAAGAACTGGAAATCCAACCAGAAGAACTCCGGCTGCCTGCCGGAAGAGCGCGACTGGATGAACGGCTTCTGCGCCGACCAGGCCGAGCTGACCGACGCGGCCAACGGCCGCGGCTGGGTCGATGCCTACCGCGCGCTGCATCCGGAAGGCCAGGACTACACCTGGTGGAGCAACCGCGGCGCGGCCCGCGCCAACGACGTCGGTTGGCGCATCGACTACCAGTTCGTCACCCCGGGCCTGCGTGATCGCCTGCGTAGCTGTTCGATCTATACCGGCCAGCGCTTCTCCGACCACGCCCCGTTCACTGTGGACTACGACCTGTGAGTGAAGCTGCCAAGCCCCAACGTCCCTGGCAGCGGGTATTGTCCAATCTGAGCCAGCGCAAGGTGCTGGCGATGCTGCTGCTGGGTTTCAGCTCGGGCTTGCCGCTGTACCTGGTGGGCAACACGCTGGGCTTCTGGATGCGCAAGGAAGGCATCCAGTTGGATGCCATCGGCTTCCTGTCCTGGGTCGGCCTGGCATATTCGCTGAAGTTCCTGTGGGCACCCATCGTTGATAAGACCAATGCGCCGCTGTTTGGCTGGTTGGGGCGCAGGCGCGGTTGGATGCTGCTGTCGCAGCTGATCGTTGTTGTCGGGCTGGTTGGCATGGGGCTGATCCAGCCCAAGGGTGGCCAGATCACCTTCCTCGGCGTCGCCTGGGAGCACATTGTGGTGTTCGGGGTGATGGCGGTGATCGTCGCCTTTGCTTCGGCGACCCAGGACATCGTCATCGATGCCTGGCGCATCGAGTCGGCTGACAACGGCGAACAGCTTGGCCTGCTGACATCTTCATCCGCACTGGGTTATCGCTCGGCCTTGCTGGTGACCGATGCGCTGATTCTGCTGATTGCAGCCAAGGTGGGCTGGCAGGTTTCCTACGAAATCATGGCCGGTTTGATGGCGGTAGGTGTCGTTGCGGTGTTCATGGCCCGTGAGCCGTTGCCCGCACAGTTGGCGGTGGCAACACAGTCCGCACCGTTGTGGACGCCGCGCGGCTTGTTCGACGCGGTGATCGGGCCGTTCGTTGCCTTCGTACGTGAGCATCGCAGTGGCGCGCTGCTGATTCTGGCGGCGATCAGCTTCTACCGTCTGGCCGATTTCGTGATGGGGCCGATGGCCAATCCGTTCTATGTCGATCTCGGCTTGAGCGAGGAGACCGTTGGTGCCGTGCGTGGCTCGATCGGTCTGGTCGCGACCTTTGTGGGCATCGCCGTCGCGGGTGTGGTGGCGCTGCGCTGGGGCATGCTGGTGGCCTTGGTGGTTGGCGCGGTGTTGGGCCCGTGTTCGAACCTGGCATTTGCCTGGTTGGCCTATTCAGGCCCGGACATCACCCACTTCGCGATCGCCATGGCGATCGATAATTTCGCCAGCGGCTTTGCCGGTACGGCGCTGATCGCCTACATGTCCAGCCTGACCAGCATTGGCTATACCGCGACCCAGTACGCCTTGTTGAGCTCGTTCTATGCCATGCCCGGTAAAGCCTTGAAAGGATTCTCCGGCTGGTCGGTGCAGACTCTGGCGCAGGGCCGCACCTTGTTGGAAGGCTACGCGCTGTTCTTCATCGGCACTGCGCTGGTAGCGATTCCTGTCGTCATCCTGTGCGGATTGTTGATCGTGCACCAGCGCCGGCTTGCCCGCGAGGGGTAGGGCAGTTGCCTGCATCTTCCTGCTGCGGGATGATCGCCCCCGACGCGCCGAGGGGGCGGCCTTGCTACTGAGGAAGTGAGCATGGCAGATGTTGTGTTGCGGGATATCGATCCGCTGCTGATGGAGCGCATTCGTCGCCTGTCGGTGGCGCGCGGCTGGACCCGCGAGGAAACCTGTCTGGCGCTGCTGGAACAAGGGTTGTTCACCAGCGAGCAACATGTGCGCGGTGGCTTCGAGGATCCCGAAGTGGACGTCCTCTCCGAAGCCATCAAGGCCCTGCAGGCCCTACCGACCGGCAGCGATATCTGAAACCACGGTAGAGCCGAGCCATGCTCGGCTGGAGCGGTTTGTAGGAGCGGTGTAAGCCGCGAAGCCACTGAAGGATCCGGGGCCGCTGTGCCCAGGAATCCAGGCATTGGGTATGCACGTCGCGTGGAAGCAGGGTCGGCTTCGCGGCTTATACCGCTCCTACAAACGGGGGCTCAGGCCAAATGAATCGCGCCCAGAATCCTCGGTCCACGCGCACCGCTGACACTGGGCAGATTGCCGGGACGACCGGCCAGGGTTTCCTGCGCCAACCACGCAAAACCCATCGCCTCCATGTAATCCGGGTCCAGCCCATGTTCGGCACTGGAGCCGATCTGCATGCCTGGCAACCGCGCCTGCAACCTCAACAACAGCTGTGGATTGCGCACCCCGCCGCCGCAGACCAGCACCCGTCGCGCAGCCGGCAGCTGTGCCAGCAGTGCATCAGCCACCGTGGCTGCGGTCAGCTCCAGCAACGTGGCCTGCACACCTGCAGGCGTCAACGCAGAAGCACCCAACTGCGCCTCCACCCATTCCAGATGGAACTGCTCACGGCCCGTGCTCTTCGGCGGCGGCAACGCGAACCATGGCTCAGCCAACAATCGCGCCAACAAACCTTCATCCACCCGACCACTGGCAGCAAACGCCCCACCAGCATCGAATGCATGACCAAGATGGCGCTGGCACCAACCGTCCAACAAGGCATTGGCCGGGCCGGTATCAAAACCGCGGATGGTGCCATCGCGGGCAATCAGGCTCAGGTTGGCGATGCCGCCGAGATTGAGCACCGCACGGTCTTCGTCGGCGCTGCCCAACATCGCCAGATGGAAAGCCGGCATCAGTGGCGCGCCGTGTCCGCCTGCGGCCACATCGCGGCGGCGGAAATCGGCCACGGTGGTGATGCCGGTCAGTTCGGCAATACGGTTGGCATCGCCAATCTGCCAGGTGAACGCCGGGGTGCTCAGCGGCCGGTGACGGATGGTCTGCCCATGCGAGCCGATCGCCTGCACCTGCGCGCGCTGTACCCCGGCTTCCGCCAACAGCTGGTTGGCGGCGCTGGCGAAGGCGATACCAACGCTGGCATCCAGCTGTCCCAGCGCATCCATCGACGCCGGCTCGCCACCTTGGCCGAGTGCGATCAATGCGTCACGGGTAGCGCTATCCCAGGCATGGGTGTAGCCGTGGACGAAGTGGCATCCACCGCTCAGCGGAAACTGCACCAGCGCCGCATCGATGCCATCGGCGCTGGTGCCGGACATCAGGCCAAGAAACAACGGCAGCTGCGGATCAACAGAGGTCATGGCGGTCGCTAAAAAGAAACGGGCAGGGAAGCTTCAAGCTCCCTGCCCGTGTCGTCAACGGTGTTGCGCCGGCTCAGCCGCGCTTGCCACCGGCTGCTGGCGTTGCCGCTGCAGTCTGCGTGGCCGCCGGCTTCTTGCTGTCGCCAGCATCGGCGTAGATCAGTTCTTCCATGCCCTGGATGCGCGCCATCGCCGGTGCGGTCTGTGCCCGGAATGCGGCCAAGTCCGCCCCCTGCAGCGGCTGCGGCGGCGGCATCGTCACCGACAGCGGATTGCGGTGCACGCCGTTGACGCGGAATTCGTAGTGCAGATGCGGCCCGGTCGACATGCCGGTGGAGCCCACATAGCCGATCACCTGGCCCTGCATCACGCGCTGGCCGGCACGGTAGGTGCCCAGTCGCGACATATGCCCGTACAGCGTGGTGTGGCCGCTGCCGTGGTCGAGGATCACCACGTTGCCGTAACCACGTTGGGTGCCGGCAAACTGCACGCGGGCGTCGCCGGCGGCCATGATCGGGGTGCCGGTGCGCGCGGCGTAATCCACGCCCTTGTGGGTGCGCATCGTGCCCAGGATCGGGTGGCGGCGGGTGCCGAAGTTCGAGCTGAGGCGGGCGAACTGGATCGGCGAGCGGATGAAGCTCTTCTTCAGCGAACGACCATTGAGGTCGAAGTATTCCTCTTTGCCGCCGCGATCAAAACGGAAGCCGGTATAGGTCTTGCCGCCGGTCTGGAAGGTCGCCGCCAGGATCTTGCTGGTGTCGATGCGCTCGCCTTCGCGCCAGGTCTCGTCCATCACCACGCTGAAGCGGTCGCCCGGCTGCAGGTCCTTGGAGAAGTCGATGTCGTACTTGAAGATTTCATCGGTCATCGTGGCGATGGCCGAGGGCGACAGGCCGGCCTTGCGCGCGGCGTTGTACAGCGAGCTGGTGATTTCACCGCTGGCCACCACGGTGCGGGTGCTGGTGGCACGCTCGCTGACCTTTTCGCGGATCTGGTCGCCCAGCAGGGTCAGTTCCACACGGTGATTGGCATCGCGGTCGAAGCGGATCGTGCGCAGCGCGCCATTGACCGGCAGATCGAAGGCGATTTCCGCGCCGGGGCGTAGCTTGGTCAGCACCTCGCGGGTGCCGGGATGGTCAAGCACCTTCTGCATGGTGGTGGCCGGCACGCCAGCGGCCTCGAACAGGTCGCTCAAGGTCTGGCCGCGTGCAACCCGCTGGATCTGCCAGCTGTCGCCCGGGGTTTCACCGCGCCGCGCCAAAGACAACGGCGGCAAGGGCAGGGCAAGCGTGGAATGCGATGACGGCAGGTTGCTGTCGATGGCGTTGGAAAAGCCGGGAACAATCGTCGCCGCCAACGCACCGATGGTCAGGAACAGGCTGGCGTGGATCCAATGCCGGCGGTTCCAGCGTTCATTGAACGCGGCGGGCAGATGTTCCTTCAACTTCCGATGCAGGGCGTTGTCGTGCAGGACGTGGAGTCTTTCCTGGAAGCGCTGTTTGCGCGCGGAGCCATGATCGGGTTGGGACATCGGTCGGTTCTCTGGTCGACCCGGATCGCGGGCCCAAACGCAGGTAACATAGACACCTATCAATACCGCGTCAAACCATTGAGCCGCATGGCTTTTCAATCGGGTAACGTGGTTAACTTGTACTTAACACCATTCATGTTTTTGACTGCGAAGTCGGGAGTTTTAGCGTGTCCTCGATTGATGAAGCCCTTGCCCTGATCGGTCGCGGAGCCGACGAAATCCTCAAAGTGGAAGAGCTGCGCCAGCGTCTGGAAAGCGGCCGCCCACTGCGTGTGAAGGCCGGCTTCGACCCCACCGCACCGGACCTGCACCTGGGCCACACCGTATTGCTGAACAAGCTGCGTCAGTTCCAGGACCTCGGCCACCAGGTCATTTTCCTGATCGGCGACTTCACCGGCATGATCGGCGACCCGTCCGGCAAGAGCCTGACCCGCAAGCCGCTCAGCAAGGAAGACGTGCTGGCCAATGCGCGCACCTACGAAGAGCAGGTGTTCAAGGTGCTGGACCGGGAAAAGACCGAGGTCCGCTTCAATTCCGAGTGGTTCGGCAAGATGACTGCGGCCGACATGATCCGTCTGGCCGGCCAGCACACCGTCGCCCGCATGCTCGAGCGCGACGATTTCGCCAAGCGCTACGCCGCCCAGCAGTCCATCGCCATCCACGAATTCCTCTACCCGCTGGTGCAGGGCTACGACTCGGTGGCACTGGAAGCGGACGTCGAGCTCGGCGGCACCGACCAGAAGTTCAACCTGCTGATGGGCCGCGGCCTGCAGGAGCACCACGGCCAGAAAGCGCAGATCGTGCTGACCATGCCCTTGCTGGAAGGTCTGGACGGCGTCAACAAGATGTCCAAGTCGCTGAACAACTACATTGGCATCAGCGAGCCGGCCATCGACATGGTCACCAAGACCATGAAGGTGGATGACACCTTGATGTGGCGCTGGATCGACCTGCTCAGCTTCGATATCTCCATCGACGAGACCAAGCAGCTGCGCGTCGACGTCGAGGCCGGCACCATCAACCCGCGTGAGATCAAGCTGCGCCTGGCGCGCGAGCTGACCACCCGTTTCCACGACGCCGCTGCCGCCGAACAGGCCATTGCTGGCTGGAATGCCGCAGTGACCGGGCAGGGCGATATCACCCAGCTGCCGCTGCAGGAAGTAGCTATTCCGGCCGAAGGCCTGCGGATCGGCGCCTTGCTGACCGCTGCCGGCCTGACCCCGAGCAACTCCGAAGCCTCACGCAAGCTCAAGGAGCGTGCGGTAAAGGTGGACGGCGAAGTGGTCGAAGATGCCCAGACCGTACTGCAGCCCGGCTTCGAAGGCCTGCTGCAGGTAGGCAAGCGCACCTTCGCCCGCGTCCTGCTGGTAGCAAGTGCCTAAGTGCTCAAGGCTCCAAATGACCAAAGCCCCTCTCCCGCGTGCGGGAGAGGGGTTGGGGTGAGGGCAGAGCGAAGCGGAGTTGTTTCAGCGCCACCGCAAACCCAATCAGCCCTTCTGGAAAGCCTTGGTTCCGCACACTAATAAGGTGTAAGCAAAGCAATCCAGGCTTCTCCAGCGGCCCAATGAACGAAAGTTGGAAAAAACCTCCAACACCCCCTTCACAAACCTCGCAAAGAAGCACATACTTCACCTCCCCCGACGCAGGGGCCTCGCAAGAGGCGCAAGCGGAAGGAAAGCTTGAAGTCACCGTCTCGAAATGAGGTGTTGACGAAGCAGAAAAGCCCCCATATAATGGGCGGCTCGCTACGACGGAAACGTCGCAGCCTACGAAGAAGGCGCTGAGGCCTGATTCGAAGTTCTTTGACAGTATGCGCAGGTATCTTGTGAGGACGCCTGCAGGAATGGATGACTGTCCATCTTGCAGACGTTTAAT